>JBOIEI010000833.1:0-5654 GCA_050741055.1 Burkholderiales bacterium
TGCGCAACTACACCATCGGCGACGTACTCTCGCGCTACTACCGCATGCGCGGCTACAACGTGCTGCAGCCGATGGGCTGGGATGCGTTCGGGCTGCCGGCGGAGAACGCGGCGATGGCGAACCACCAGCCGCCGGCGCAATGGACCTACACCAACATCGCCTACATGAAGAGGCAGTTGCAGGCACTCGGCTTCGCCATCGACTGGGAACGCGAGCTCGCCACCTGCCGCCCGGACTACTACCGCTGGAACCAGTGGCTGTTCCTGCGCATGCTGGAGAAAGGCCTCGTCTACAAGAAGACCGGCACGGTCAACTGGGATCCGGTCGATCAAACGGTGCTCGCCAACGAACAGGTGATCGACGGCCGCGGCTGGCGTACCGGCGCGCTGGTGGAGAAGCGCGACATCCCGATGTACTACATGCGCATCACCGCGTATGCGCAGGAGCTGCTGCAAGCGTTGGAAGGGCTCCCGGGATGGCCCGAGCGAGTGAAGACCATGCAGGCGAACTGGATCGGTCGCAGTCGAGGCGTCGAGCTCAGCTTCGGCGTCGACGGCTCGTCCGATCGCATCAAGGTCTTCACGACGCGCGCCGACACGATCATGGGCGCGACCTTCGTCGCGATCTCGGCCGAGCATCCGTTCGCCGCGGCCAGTGCGCAATCGGATCCGCAGCTGGCCGCGTTCATCGAGAAATGCCGCCAGGGTGGCGTGATGGAAGCCGAGGTGGCCACCCGCGAGAAGGAAGGCATGTTCACCGGCCGCTATGCGCTGCATCCGCTGAGCGGCGAGCGGCTGCCGATCTGGATCGCCAACTACGTGCTGTGGGGCTACGGCGAAGGCGCGATCATGGTCGTGCCCGCCCACGACCAGCGCGACTTCGAGTTCGCGAACAAGTATGGGCTGCCGATCAAGCCGGTCATCAAGCCGGCCGCGTTCCTGCTCAACCTGCCGCTCGAGCGCGCCTACGAGGAGTACGGCGTGTGCTTCGATTCGGGCGAGCTCGACGGCCTGGACTTCGCCGCGGCGTCCGAATTGGTGGCACGGCGCTTCCGCGAAGCTGGCATCGGGGACGAGCGCGTGCAGTACCGTTTACGCGACTGGGGCATCTCGCGCCAGCGCTATTGGGGCACGCCCATACCGCTCATCTACTGCGGCAAGTGCGGGGACGTGCCGGTGCCGGACGATCAGCTTCCCGTCGTTCTGCCCGAGGATTGCGTGCCCGACGGCAGCGGCAATCCGCTGGCGAAGCGCGCCGATTTCGTTCAGACGACCTGCCCGACGTGCAAGGGCTCGGCACGGCGCGAAACCGACACCATGGACACCTTCGTCGACTCGTCCTGGTACTACATCCGCTACGCCTGCCCGGATGCGCCGCGGATGGCCGACGAGCGCGTGCGCTACTGGCTGCCGGTGGACCAGTACATCGGCGGGATCGAGCACGCCATCCTGCACTTGCTCTATTCGCGCTTCTGGACCAAGGTCATGCGCGATCTCGGCTTGGTTTCCTTCGGCGAGCCCTTCACCAACCTGCTCACGCAAGGCATGGTGGTCGCAGAGACCTATTTTCGCGATCAGGCGGGCGGCAAGATGCAGTGGTTCAATCCGGCCGACGTCGCGGTCGAGCACGATGCGAAGGGCCGGCCGCTCGCGGCCAGGCTCGTCTCGGACAACCAGCCGGTTCGCATCGGCGGCATCGAGAAGATGTCGAAGTCGAAGAACAACGGTGTCGACCCGCAATCGCTGATCGACCAGTTCGGCGCCGACACCGCGCGCTGTTACGCCATGTTCGCCTCGCCTCCGGAGCAGTCGCTGGAGTGGTCGGATTCGAGCGTCGAGGGCGTGGCCCGTTTCCTGCGCCGGCTATGGAATTTCGCGCTCGAGGTGAACGCGCTCGAAACGGTGCCGGCCGCGAGCCCGGCGCTCGATTCGCACTGGGCCGCCGTGCGGCGCGAGCTGCACGGCAATCTGCGCCAGGCCAACTACGACATGGGCCGCCATCAGCTCAACACGGTGGTGTCGGCGGCGATGAAGATGCTCAATGCGCTGGAGCGCGCGCCGAAGCAGCCGGCCGGGGTGCGCGCCCAGGTGCTGCGCGAGGGCATGAGCCTGTTGTTGCGCATGCTCGCACCGATCACGCCGCACATCTGCCATGTGCTGTGGCAGGAGCTTGCCTACGGCGAAGACATCCTGGATGCGCCCTGGCCCGAAGCCGACGAAGCGGCGCTGGTCGCCGACGAGCAGGAGATCGTGGTGCAGGTGAACGGCAAGCTGCGCGGCAGCATCCGCGTTGCGCACGGTGCGGCGCGCGAAGTGCTGGAGAAGGCGGCGCTGGAGAATCCCGCCGTGCGCAAGTTCTGCGAGGGCAAGACGCCGAAGAAGGTCGTGGTCGTTCCCGGCCGGCTGGTCAACCTGGTGCTATGAGCATGCGCGAGCGGCTGCCGATCGAGCACGTACCTGGCGCGAATGGCCGGGGCAGCGAGGACGGTGCGTTCGCCTGCGCGCGAATGCTGTTCATGCTCAGCCTCATGGCGACGCTGGCAGGCTGCGGATTTCATCTGCGCGGTGCCGTGCAATTGCCGTTTCCCAACCTCTACGTGAACGTTTCCAACGTGTCGCAGTTCGGCCACGAGCTCAAGCGCGCCTTGCGCGCGAGCGACGTGCGCCTGATGGACAATGCGAAGGAAGCGGCCGCCACCTTGAGCATCCTGAGCGAGTTGCGCGAGCGCCATATCCTCTCGCTCGGCGGCCAGGGGCGCGTGCGCGAATACCAGCTGCGCTACCGGCTCGCCTACCAGGTGACCAACGCCAAAGGGGTGATCACCCCGCCGACCGAGATCGTGCTCAAGCGCGACATCTCCTTCAACGACTCCGAGGTGCTCGCCAAGGAATCCGAGGAAGCGCTGCTCTACCGCGACATGCAGCTGGATGCGGTCCAGCAGCTCTTGCGCCGGCTGGAAGCGACCAAGGTCGCAGGCGGCTAGGACTCTGCCGCATGCGGATCGATTCCGAGCAGCTCCCGCAGCATCTCGCCCGCGGCCTCGGTCCGCTCTACACCGTAGTCGCGGACGAGCCGCTGCTCGCACTGGAAGCGGGCGACCGGCTGCGCGCGCGCGCGCGCGAGCTTGGCTATGCCGAGCGCACCTTGCTGGTGGCCGAGCCGGGCTTCGACTGGGGCGCGCTCGCCCAGGCCGGTGCGAGCCTGTCGCTGTTCGCCCAGCAGCGGTTGATCGAGCTGCGCATTCCGAACGGCAAACCTGGCGTGGCCGGCGCCGAGGCCATCGAGCGTTATTGCCAGGGGCTCGCGCCCGATACCGTCACGCTGGTGCACCTGCCAGGGCTCGACTGGAAAGCCGCGCAGGCAAGCTGGGTGCAGGCGCTGGAGCGCGCCGGCGCTCTGGTCGAGGCGCGCGCCGTGGCGCGCGAACGCCTGCCGCAGTGGCTCTCGGGCCGATTGGCGCGCAACGGCCAGAACGCCGAGGCGGAAACGCTGCAGTTCATCGCCGACCGGGTCGAAGGCAATCTGATGGCGGCATGGCAGGAGGTGCAGAAGCTCTCGTTGCTGTTGCCGGCCGGCAAGCTCGAGGACCACGCGGTGCGCAAGGCCGTGCTCGATGTCGCCCGCTTCGAAGTCGACGATCTCACGGCCGCCTTGCTCAAGGGCGATCGCGCCCACTATGTGCGCGTCATGAACGGCCTGGCCGCCGAGGGCGCCGCGCTGCCCCTGCTGCTGTGGGCGCTGGCGAACGAATTGCGCGCGACTCACCGGGTCGCAGCCGCGCTCGCCCGCGGCCAGACGATGCCCAATGCGTTGCGCGAAAGCCAGGTCTTCGGTCCTCGCCGCGGCTGGATCGAGCGCGCCGCGCAACGCTGGACGCCCGTCCAGACCCAGGCCGCGCTGCTGCACGCGGCTCGCATCGATCGCATCGTCAAGGGCATCGAACGCGGCGATCCCTGGGACGAGTTGCGCGAGCTGGGCATCGCATTGACGGCAGCCAAGCCCGCGCGCGCGCCGGCGTCCCGGGCGCGAAGCGCAGTGTAGAATGCCAAGCGCCATGGACATCCAGAACTACATGGTCGGAATCGGGCGCCAGGCGCGAGCCGCAGCGCGCGAGATGGCGCGTGCGGACACCGATACCAAGAACCGGGCGCTCATGGCGATCGCCGCGGCCATCCGCGCTGGAGCCGAGCGGCTCGCCGCGGCCAACGCCAAGGACGTGAAGTCGGCCGAGGCACGCAAGCTCGACGCCGCGGCCATCGATCGGCTCACGCTCACGCCCAAGGTGATCGAGACGATGGCGGCCGGCGTGGAACAGATCGCCGCGCTGCCCGATCCGATCGGTGAGATCAGCGCGCTCAACTACCGGCCGTCGGGCATCCAGGTCGGCCGCATGCGCGTGCCGCTGGGCGTGATCGGCATCATTTACGAATCGCGCCCGAACGTGACCGCCGATGCGGCCGCCCTGTGCATCAAGTCGGGCAACGCCGCCATCCTGCGCGGCGGCTCGGAAGCCGTGCATTCGAACCAGGCGATCGCCGCTTGCGTTCACCAGGGTTTGCGCGGGGCCGGCTTGCCCGAGCAGGCGGTGCAGGTGCTGGAGATGACCGACCGCGCCGCAGTGGGCGAGCTGGTGAGCCTTACCGAGTACGTCGACGTCATCGTCCCGCGCGGCGGCAAGAGTCTGATCGAGCGCCTGATGCGCGAATCGCGCATCCCCATGATCAAGCACCTGCACGGAGTCTGCCACGTCTACATCGACGACCGCGCCGATTTCGACAAGGCGATCCGCATCGCCGACAACGCCAAGACCCAGCGCTACGGCACTTGCAACACGATGGAGACGCTGCTCGTGCATCGCGACATCGCCGCGCGCGTGCTGCCGGTCCTGGCGCAGATCTATGTCGACAAGGGCGTGGAGCTGCGCGGCGACGAAACCGCGCGCGCGCTCGTGCCGCAGATGCAGGAAGCGGCCGAAGACGACTGGTATGCCGAGTATCTCGCGCCGATTCTCGCCGTGCGCATCGTCGACGGGCTCGAGCAGGCGATGGCACACATCGCGACGTACGGCTCGCAGCACACCGATGCCATCGTCACCGAAGACATCGCGCGCGCGCGCCGCTTCCTGCGCGAGGTCGATTCGAGCTCGGTGCTGGTCAACGCATCGACCCGCTTCGCCGACGGCTTCGAATACGGCTTGGGAGCAGAGATCGGCATATCGACCGACAAGCTGCACGCGCGCGGACCGGTCGGGCTCGAGGGCCTTACTTCGCTCAAGTTCGTCGTGCTCGGCGACGGCCACATCCGGCGCTGACACACGGGCCGCGCGATGGCGAAAGCAATCGAAGTCCAGGTTCCCGACATCGGCGACTTCCACGACGTCCCGGTAATCGAGGTGCTGGTGCGACCCGGCGACACGGTCGCCAAGGACGACTCGCTGATCGCGCTCGAATCGGAGAAGGCGACCATGGAAGTGCCGGCGCCGCAGGCCGGCAAGGTCGCCGCGGTGCAGGTCAAAACCGGCGACAAGGTCTCGAAGGGCAGCGTCATCCTGACACTCGAGATCGACGAAGGCGCGGGCGCCGAAGCCGCCCGGCCGGCCGAGTCGAAGGCGCCCGCCCAACCGGCGCCGGCGCCTGCTGCCCGCGCCGCAACGG
>JBOIEI010000834.1:0-3543 GCA_050741055.1 Burkholderiales bacterium
CGGCTTCTTCGTCATCCTCGCGCGCCCAGCGTTCCTGGCGCTCGACAATGGCGGACGGTTCGTAGAATTCCCATGGATCGTTGCGGTCGTGCCACTCGGGACGATCCTTGGCAGACCCGTAGGCTTCGGTCACCTCCTTCACCATGTTGCCTTCCGGGCGAGCCCCATTTGCGATTCACCGGCAGTGTAAAAGACAAGCGATCGGGTGACACATGTGAGCGGGCTTCACCGCAAAAGTTGCGCTCCCGATTCAATTCCGGCCGAAACGCCAACGTATAACAGACGTTATAATCACCCGCGGAGGTGCGGCAATGAAGATCAAGGTCACGACCGTAGGCAATTCCGCGGGAATCGTCCTGCCGAAGGAGTTGCTTGCGCGCTTGCGCGTCGGCAAGGGCGACGAGCTCTACGCGACCGAGCTTCCCGACGGGATCAAGCTTAGCCCGTTCGATCCGAAGCTGGCGGAGCAGATGGAGGTTGCGGAGCGGGTGATGCGCAGGCGCCGAGCCTTGCTGCGCAAGCTCGCCAAGTGAGTCGAACGATGATCGTCCGGATCGAGAAGCCACTTGTTCTCGCCATCCATGACCGCCAGATCGCCGAACATGGCGGCAGCAACGGGGTGCGAGACGAAGCATTGCTCGAATCGGCGCTCGCGCGAGCGCAACAGCTGCATGCCTATGGCGATCCGCCCGCGGATCTCGCCGACCTCGCGGCGACACTGGCCTTCGGACTCGCTCGCAATCATCCGTTCGTCGACGGCAACAAGCGTACCGCGGCGGTGTGTTGCGAAACGTTCGTAGAGCTGAACGGTGCAACGATCGAGGCAGGCGACGCGGAGTTGTTTCCTCAGTATCTTGCGCTCGCCGAAGGCAAGCTTTCCGAGCGCGAGGTTGCGAGCTGGCTGCGCGAACGCCTGCAGCCTCCGAACCGGCGCGAGGTGCACGAGCCGGCGGCGAGGTATCGAGCGAAAATCAGAGCGCAGGGCGAAGCGGTGGTTCGAAGACGAATCGCGCGTTGAGCCGATTCACTGTTGGTGCGTGAGCTCTTGATCCACGTGGCAGCACCTGCCAAGCAAAGTTAGGCCCGGATCACATCCAGCAGACGAAATCTCCCCTTGAGCGGTCCGTACGAATCGATGCCCCACCAGCGCTCGAGCACGGTGGCATAGAGGCTGCGAAAATCGACGGCGAACGGCAGATTGCCGGTTCCGTCCAGCCGGTCGAGCGCGGGCGCCGCACCCTGCAGTCCACCGTTGACGCGGCCACCGGCGAGGAAATGCACGGAGGCAGTCCCGTGATCGGTGCCGCCGCTTGCGTTCTGCCGCGGCCTGCGGCCGAACTCGGCATAGGTCATTACGAGCGCATTGTCCCAGCGGCCCAGCTCGACCAACGCCTGTTTCAGCGCCGCCATACCATCGGCCAGCGTCTGCAGCAGCCGTGCGTGCGTGCCGGCCTGGTTGCTATGCGTGTCGAACCCGTTGAGCGAAAGCTTGACTACCGCAACGCCCGCGCGCGCCGCAATGACCTGGGCTGCGGTGCGAACGCCATTGCCGAAGCCGGTGCGCGGGAATTGCGTTTGAAACGCATGACCGGTGTCGAAACGCGCCGCCGCCTGCACGATATCGCGCTCCACCCGCAGGATGTGACGAAGCGCGGCGTTGCTCCCGTGCTCGGCGGGTGCCGCAAGGCGCGCCTGGCGCAGGAAGCGCTCGGTGCTTGCCAGCGCAATCACGCGCGCGGTCGAACCCGCGAGCGGGCCGAGGTCGTGGCCGCCGACCACCACGCCGTCGGCCGCGAACTCGCGCGGCGCGGGCGCTTGCCGGAACGTGCGGCCCAGCCAGCCTTCGTCGAGATACTGGTCGGACTTCGACGCCGTGTCCCAGATCTCGATCGAGCGGAAATGCGACAGGTTCGGCCCGGGATAGCCGATCCCCTGCACGATCGCGAGCTCGCCGGATTGCCACAACGGCAGCAGCGGCTTCAGCGCGGGATGCAAGCCGCTGCGCTCGTCGAGCTGCAGCACCTGGTCGCGCGCGATGGCCAAGCGCGGGCGCAGCGCATAGTAGTTTTCGTCGGCGTACGGCACGAGCGTATTGAGTCCGTCGTTGCCGCCTTTGAGCTCGATCAGCACCAGCAGCTGCCGATATGTCGAGGCCGGCGCATCCGCGTAAGCTGGCAACGAGAGCGCGAGCGGCAATGCGCCGAGCGTTCTTACGAATTCGCGTCTATCCATGGCAGCCTCGCATTCTCACCGCTACTTCAGTTGATACCCGGGGCCAAGTGCCTTGCTTTGCTGAACTTTACCGTCCGCCAGATCGTTGTGCTTCTTGTCGGCTTCGACGTGATGCAAGCGCCTTGCCTTGCTGAACTCCACCGTCCGCCAGTGCGGGGCCCCGCCTGCTATTTCAGTTGATAGACAGGATCGAGCGCCAGCTGGCGCACCAAGGCCAGCTGGTCCGGCGCGCGCGTGACGGGATTCAGCGGTCGCGCGGGCAGCATCGCCGCTTCGATCTCGTCCACCGTGCCGCGCTCGAGCTGCAACGCCCAACGCGCCGGATCGAACCGGACCGATCGCATCGCTTTCTGGTAACGGGTGGCCGCGGGCCCGGCCATCGCATTCGCATTCGTATTTCCGGCCATCGCATTGCCAGTCATCGAATTTCCGGCCATCGCCGCCGGTGCCGCCGTCGCCGCCGAAGTGCTGCGTTCGCCGTTCCGAAACAGCCGCGCCATGATCTGCTTGCGCGCGAGCAGCGTGCCGGCGTTGATCCAAGCGTCGCCGCCGGGCCAGCCTTTCACGTTGGGGGGCGCCATCAGATCCTGCCCGAGCTGACGGCTGATGACGACGAAGGGATACACGTCGCCGACATCGAAGCGAAATTGCCGCAGCGTTCCGACCAGCAGCTCCACGGGCGACTTCACCAGCGTTGCGCGATTGGCTTCTGCGAAGAACGCCTCCGAGGTCAGCAACGTCCGCATCGCCGCTCGGATGTCATAACCTGTACGGCGGAATACGTCGGCCACGCGACGGATCTCGTCCGGATCAGGATCGGGCGAGACGAACTCGCGCCAGAGCTTGCGCACGATCGTCTCGGCCGTTTGCGGTTGCGCAAGCAGGATATCGAGGACTTCGTCGCCGTCGACGGCGCCGCTGCGGCCGAGGACGGACTTCACTCCGTCGTCATGCAAGCCGGAGCGGAAGCGGAATTCGCCGCTCTCGCCGTCGATCCCCCAGCCGGTGAAGGCGCGCGCGGCTTCCTTCACGTCCTGCTCGCTGTAGTTGCCTTCGCCGAGCGTGAACAGCTCCATCACCTCGCGGGCGAAGTTCTCGTTGGGCTTGAACTTCTTGTTCGTGGCCGAGTCGAGCCACAGCAGCATCGCCGGATCTTTGGCGATGCCGCCGACCAGCGGGCCAAACGGCCGCAGCGCGTGCTGCCGCAGCATCTGATTCTGATCAAGCATTAGTCGGGCCTTGTCCACCTTGGCGGCCGACGTGGCGAAGTGCCCGTGCCAGAAGAGCGTGACCTTCTCCAGCACCGGGTGC
>JBOIEI010000835.1:0-2071 GCA_050741055.1 Burkholderiales bacterium
CCCGCACGTGCTGCGCCATTCGTTCGCTTCGCACGTGCTGCAATCGAGCGGCGACTTGCGTGCGGTGCAGGAAATGCTGGGGCATGCGAGCATTGCCACCACGCAGGTGTACACCCATCTCGACTTCCAGCATCTGGCGAAGGTATACGACGCGGCGCATCCGCGGGCGCGCAAGAAGCGCACGCCCAAGCGAGCTTCCGCTGAATGACCGACCGCTCGCTCCCCAGGTCCATGCCCAGCCGGTGAAGCAGATCGTCCTGAAGGCAGGCCGCGACAAGTCGCTCATGCGGCATCATCCCTGGATTTTTTCCGGGGCGATCGAGCACGCCAGCGGCGACGCCGCGCCAGGCGAAACCGTGGCGATCCGATCGGCGCAAGGCCGCTTCCTCGCCTACGCCGCCGTCAGCCCACGTTCGCAGATCCGGGCGCGGGTGTGGAGCTTCGACGAGGGCGAGGCGATCGACGCGCGCTTCATGCGATCCGCGCTCGAACGTGCGGTCGCGTTTCGCAGCCAGGTCGTCGGCCAGGACACCGATGCCTACCGCCTCGTTCATGCCGAGTGCGATGCGCTGCCCGGCCTGGTCATCGATCGCTATGCAGACACCGCCGTGATCCAATGCTCCAGTGCGGGCGCGGATTACTGGCGCGAAGCCTATGCCGATGCGCTCATCGCAGCGGGCGTATGCCGGCGCGTGTACGAGCGCTCCGACACCGAGCCGCGCAACCTGGAAGGGCTTGTGCCGCGCGCGGGTGCGCTGCGTGGCGGCGAGCCGCCCGAGGGAATCGCCGTGACCGAAGGGCCGGCCCGGTTCCGGGTGGACGTGCGCCGCGGGCAGAAGACCGGATTCTTTCTCGATCAGCGCGACAATCGCGCACGAGTGCGCGCAGCCGCGCATGGCCGCGAGGTGCTGGACGTCTTTTCCTATACCGGAGGATTCGTCGTCGCCGCGCTCATGGGCGGTGCGGCCGGCGTGACGGCCATCGACAGCTCGGCGGATGCGATCGAGCGCGCGCGCGAAAACGTCGCGGCGAGCGGACTGGAAGCGCACCGCGTCGACTGGCAGCGGGCGGACGCGTTCGCGCGCCTGCGCGCGCTTCTTGCCGAGGGCCGCCGCTTCGATCTGGTCGTGCTCGACCCACCGAAGTTCGCGCCGACCGAGCGTCACGTCGCGCGCGCAGCCCGGGCTTACAAGGACATCAACCTGTGGGCGTTTCGCCTGCTGCGGCCGGGTGGGACGCTTTTCACCTTTTCGTGCTCGGGCGCAATCGATGCTGCGCTCTTCCAGAGTATCGTGGCCGGTGCGGCAGTGGATGCGGGGGTTCCCGGTCGCATCGTGGCGCGCCTCGGTGCCGCGCCGGATCATCCGGTCGCGCTGCATTTTCCCGAGGGCGAGTACCTGAAGGGCTTGGTGGTGAAGGTGGCATGAGCGCCGTGCTCGCGCCGCAGGAACTCTGCTCTCGCAGGTGCGGGGCGCCGGACTAGCCCGACTGGCGATCGTCACCGACCGAAAGGCCAATGAGCAACGCCATTCCGATCACCCTCCTGACCGGCTACCTCGGCAGCGGCAAGACGACCCTGCTCGCCCGCCTGCTGACGCATCCGGAACTGCGCGACACGGCAGTGCTGGTGAACGAGTTCGGCGACATCGCGCTCGACCACGACCTGCTGTACTCGGCCGCCGAGTCGGTCGTGCTACTCGACCGCGGCTGCCTGTGCTGCGCGCTTCGCAGCGATCTGGCCGAGCAGCTCGACGACTTGTACACGCGCAGGCTGCGCAAGGAGCTGCCGGCGTTCCGGCGCGTAGTGATCGAGACGACCGGCCTTGCCGATCCAGCTCCCATCCTGCAAACGCTCGTCGCCGAACCGATGCTGGCCGCGCTCTACCGGCTGGACGCGGTCGTGACCACGGCCGACGGGCAGCTCGGTGTGCAGGAGCTGGAGCAACACTTCGAGTCGGTCAAGCAGGCGGCACTGGCCGATCGCATCGTCGTCACCAAGGCCGATATCGCGACCGAAGCGGCATTGCAACTTCTGGAATCCCGGTTGCGCGAGCTGAATCCGGCCGCGCCC
>JBOIEI010000836.1:0-2073 GCA_050741055.1 Burkholderiales bacterium
CCTCGCCCTTGCGATTGCGCACGGCCACCGTGGACGCGGCCCGCTCCTTCTCGCCGAGAATGAGCTGATAGGGCAGCTTCTGCAAACTATGTTCGCGGATTTTATAGGTAATTTTTTCGTTCCTCAAGTCGGCATGCACGCGCAGGCCGGCCTCGCGCAGGCGCCTTGTCACTTCCTCGGCGTATTGCGCCTGGGCGTCGGTGATGTTCATGACCACCAGTTGCACCGGTGCAAGCCAGAGCGGGAAGGCGCCGCCGCAATGCTCGATCAGCATGCCGATGAAGCGCTCGAGCGAGCCGAGGATCGCCCGATGCAGCATCACCGGGATGCGGCGGGTGTTGTCCTCGGCCACATATTCGGCCCCCAGCCGGCCAGGCATGGAGAAATCGACCTGGATGGTGCCGCACTGCCAGACGCGAGCCAGCGAGTCCCTGAGCGAGAACTCGACTTTCGGGCCGTAGAAGGCGCCCTCGCCCGGCAAGCGCTCCCAGGCCACCTTGTGCTCGTCGAGCGCCTGCGCGAGCGCCGCTTCGGCCTTGTCCCAGGCGGCATCGTCGCCGACCCGCTTCTCCGGCCGGGTCGCGAGCCGGTAGACGATGTCGCCGAAGCCGAAATCGGCGTAGACCTCGATCAGCAGGCGGATGAACTCGGCCACCTCGTCCTGGATCTGGTCCTCGGTGCAGAAGATATGAGCGTCGTCCTGGGTGAAACCGCGCACCCGCATGAGGCCGTGCAGCGCGCCCGAGGGCTCGTTCCGATGGCAGGAACCGAACTCCGCCAAGCGCAAGGGCAGATCGCGATAACTGTGCAGCGCGCTGTTGAAGATCTGGACGTGACCCGGACAGTTCATCGGCTTCACGGCATAGTCGCGCTTCTCCGACTCGGTCGTGAACATGTGCTCGCGGTAGTTCTCCCAATGGCCCGAGCGCTCCCACAGCACCCGGTCCATCACCAGCGGGGTGCGCACTTCCTGGTAGCCGTGACGCCGCAAGACCTCCCGCAGGTACTGTTCGATGCCCTGCCACAGCGACCAGCCTTTCGGATGCCAGAACACCATCCCGGGCGCTTCGTCCTGCAGGTGGAAGAGATCCAGCTGGCGGCCAAGGCGCCGGTGATCGCGCTTTTCCGCCTCCTCCAGCCGATGCAGGTAGGCGTCCTGATCTTCCTTCTTCGCCCAGGCGGTGCCATAGATCCGCTGCAGCATCTCATTGCGGGAATCGCCTCGCCAGTAAGCGCCAGCGAGCTTCATGAGCTTGAAGACCTTGAGCCGCCCGGTGGAGGGCACGTGCGGTCCGCGGCACAGATCGGTGAACTCGCCCTGGCCGTAGAGCGAGATCGGCTCGTTGGCCGGGATCGCGGCGATGATCTCGGCCTTGTAGTGCTCGCCGAGGTTGCGGAAATACGCGACCGCCTCGTCGCGCGGCATGAGCCTGCGCTCCACCTTGAGATCGCGCTTGGCAATTTCCTGCATGCGCTTCTCGATCGCCTGCAGGTCCTCGGGGGTGAAGGGCCGCTTGAACGAGAAGTCGTAGTAGAAGCCGTCTTCGATCACCGGCCCGATGGTCACCTGCGCGTCGGGGAAGAGCTCCTTGACCGCGTGCGCGAGCAGGTGCGCGGTGGAGTGTCGCAGGATTTCCAGCCCGTCGGGGTCGCGATCGGTGACGATGGCGACCTCGGCATCGCGCTCGACCCGGTACGAGGTATCGACGATCTTGCCGTCCACACGTCCGGCCAGCGCGGCGCGGGCGAGGCCCGCACCGATCGATTGCGCGACTTCGCCCACGGTGAGGGGTGCGGGAAAGCTGCGGATCGAGCCGTCGGGCAGTCGGATGTCAGGCATTGGAGGCTCCCCAGGGGGAAAAAAGCGGACAAAAAAAAGCGCGGTCGAGCCGCACTTCTTTCCGTCGCAAGCTCGACCGTATCAGCTTCGCTGCCCGATGCACGTTCGGCGATCCACGCACGCTATCCCTGGAAATTGACCGCGACCGATGTGGTAGGCGCGAGTGGACTCGAACCACTGACCCCCACCATGTCAAGGTGGTGCTCTAACCAGCTGAGCTACGCGCCTGCGAG
>JBOIEI010000837.1:0-4898 GCA_050741055.1 Burkholderiales bacterium
TTTCGATCGCTACGTCGTGTCCAAGTTCATCGCCGGCATCATCGCACTGTCGCACGAAGTGGCGCAGAACCCCGGGCACGAAATCCGGCGCCAATTCGATGCGGCGACCGAGCAGTTCATCGACAAGCTCGCCACCTCGCCGGAATACCGCATGCATGCCGAAGCGCTCAAGCAGGAGCTGCTGACGCACCTGGAACGCGAGAAGTACTACCAGGTCGTATGGGAGGACATTCGGGAGCGGCTCAAGGCCGACGCTGCGGCCGAGCATTCGGTCATCCGCGGCCACATTCGCGAGATCGTGCGCAAGCTCGGCGCCGGCCTCGCGGAGGACGAGGCGCTGCAGGCGAAGCTCAATGCCTGGATTCTGCAGACGGTGGAGCGCTCGGTGGTGCGTCACCGCCACCAGGTTTCGGGCCTCATCACCGAAGTGGTGCGCGGTTGGGACACGCGCGAAGTCACGCAGAAGATGGAGCTCGAAATCGGCAAGGACTTGCAGTACATCCGCATCAACGGCACGCTGGTCGGCGGGCTGGTCGGTCTGCTGCTGCATGCCGTGACCGAGCTCTTCTGAGAAACACGTCAACCACACCACCTGTCTCGGGGAGGTGTGGTCTGACGTCGCAGCCGACCGCCCCGTCCGACGGCGACTTCCGGGAAACGACGTGGTCGCTCGCCTCAGGCGGCCTTCGCAGCCAGCGCGCGAGCCACGCGCGAGCCGGTGGGTCGGCCGAGATGATCGCAGATGAAACGACCGGCCTCGACCAGCTTTTCCATGTCCACGCCGGTCTCGATATCCAGCCCCTGCAGCAGGTAGAGCAGGTCCTCGGTGGCGAGGTTGCCGGTCGCGCCCATGGCATAGGGACAGCCGCCGAGACCGGCCACCGAGCTGTCGAACACCGCGACGCCGCACTCCATCGCGGCGTAGGTGTTGGCGAGCGCCTGGCCGTAGGTATCGTGAAAATGCCCGGCGAGCTTCTCGAGCGGCACGTGGCGCGCGACCGCTTCGACCACCTCGCGTGTCTTGCCGGGCGTACCGGTGCCTATGGTGTCGGCGATGCAGATCTCGTAGCAACCCAGCGCGTACATTTCCCGCGCCACCGCGCTCACCTGCTCCGGCGCAACGTCGCCTTCGTAGGGACAGCCGAGGCAGACCGAAACATCGCCACGCACGCGGATGCCGTGCTCCAGCGCTTGCACGCAGACTTCGCTGAAGCGAGCGATGCTCTCGGCGATGGTGCAGTTGGTATTGCGCTTGGAGAATGTTTCGGTCGCGGCGCCGAAGATCACGATCTCCTCGCAGCCGGCGGCGATGGCGGCGTCGAGCCCCTTGCGATTGGGCACCAGCACCGGGTAGCTGACGCCGGGCTTGCGTTCGATCCGGGCAAGCACCTCGGCGGCATCGGCAAGCTGCGGAATCCATTTTGGCGACACGAAGCTGGTCGCTTCGATCACCGGCAGACCTGCATCGGTCAGCCGATCGATCAGGCCCACCTTGATCTCGATCGGGACGATTGCCTTCTCGTTCTGCAGGCCGTCGCGCGGCCCGACTTCGAACAGGCGCACCTTGCGCGGAAGGTTCATCGCTTCGCTCCTTCGTTCGGCCGCACCCACGCAGGCAATCGCTTCTCCAGGAAGGAGGCGATGCCTTCCTTGCCTTCGCTCCCTGCCCGCACTGCTGCGATCGTGCGCGCCGTGTAGTCCTTCATGGCCGCGTCGATCGGGCCTTGCGCGACCCGCGCGACCAGCGCCTTGCTGCGAGCGATCGATTCCGGCCCGCCGCGGAGCATCTGCTCGACCAGCTTGCCGATGCGCGCATCGAGCTCGGCCGGCTCGCACACTTCGTGCAGCAGCCCGATCCGCAGCGCTTCGGCCGCATCGATGCGCTCGGCGCTCAGCATGTAGCGGCGCGCGTGGCGCTCGCCGATCGCCGCCACCGCATAGGGACTGATCATCGCCGGCACCAGCCCCAGGCGCACTTCGGAAAACATGAATGCGGCCTGCGGCGTGCCGAGCGCGATGTCGCAGGCCGAGACGATGCCCACGCCGCCGCCGTAGGCCGGACCGTGCACGCGCGCGATCGTGGGCTTGGGCATCGTATCCAGCGCCGCCAGCAGCTCGGTGAATTCGAGCGCATCGCGATAGTTCTGCGCTTCGTCGTAGTCGGCGGTGCGCTTCATCCAGTTGAGATCCGCGCCGGCGCAAAAGCTCTTGCCGTTGCCCGCGATCACCAGCACGCGCACGTCGGGATCGGCCGCGACTTTCGCCAGCCCCGCCTTGAATTCGGCGATGGTGGCCTCGTCGATCGCGTTGTGCAGGTCGGGACGATCGAACGTGAGCGTGGCCACGCCGTTGGCAGCAGTGTGAAGCAGGACGCAGGCTGAGCCCATGGTTCCGATTATAGTCGTGCGCTCACATGCGAAAGACGCCGAAGCGCGTCGGCTCGACGGGCGCGTTGGCGCTCAAAGCCAATCCCGCAGCCAGCATGCGGCGGCTATCGGAGGGCTCGATGATGCCGTCGTCCCACAGCCGCGCCGTGGCGTAACAGGCATGACTCTGGCGCGCATACTGCTCGGCGATCGGCTGCTTGAAGCGCGCCTCTTCCTCGTCCGGCCACTGCAGGCCCTGCTTCTCCAGTGCATCGCGCCGCACCTGTGCGAGCACGTTTGCCGCCTGTTCGCCGCCCATCACCGAGATGCGCGCGTTCGGCCACGTCCACAGAAAGCGCGGCCCGAACGCCCGACCGCACATGCCGTAGTTGCCCGCGCCGAAGCTTCCGCCCACGATCACCGTGAATTTCGGGACTTGCGCGCAGGCCACTGCCGTGACCATCTTGGCGCCGTCCTTGGCGATGCCGCGGCTCTCGTATTTCTCGCCCACCATGAAGCCGGTGATGTTCTGCAGGAACACGAGCGCGATGCCGCGCTGGGCGCACAGCTCGATGAAGTGCGTGCCTTTGAGGGCGGATTCGGAGAAGAGAATGCCGTTGTTGGCGACGATGCCGACCGGGTAACCGGCGATATGCGCGAAGCCGCACACCAGTGTGGCGCCGTAACGCTGCTTGAATTCGTGCAGCTCGGAGCCGTCGACCACGCGCGCGATGACTTCTCGAACGTCAAAGAGCTTGCGGCTGCTGATCGGTATCAGGCCGGCGAGCTCGGCGGGATCGTAGGCGGGCGCACGCGCGTCCGCGACGCGACGGTCGTGACGCCGGCCAGCATTGAGATGGGCGACGGCGCGACGTGCGATCTCGAGCGCGTGCGCATCGTCGTGCGCCAGGTGGTCGGCGACGCCGGAGGTCTTGGTGTGCACGTCGCCGCCGCCGAGTGCTTCGGCATCGACCACTTCCCCAGTCGCGGCCCGGACCAGCGGCGGCCCACCGAGGAAGATGGTGCCCTGGTTGCGCACGATGATGGTCTCGTCCGACATCGCCGGCACGTAGGCACCGCCCGCGGTGCACGAGCCCATGACCACGGCGATCTGCGCGATGCCGCGTGCGGACAGCGTCGCCTGGTTGTAGAAGATGCGCCCGAAGTGGTCCCGGTCGGGAAAGACTTCGTCCTGGCTGGGCAGGTGCGCCCCGCCGGAATCGACCAGGTAGATGCACGGCAGCCGGTTCTCGGCCGCGATCTCCTGCGCGCGCAGGTGCTTTTTCACCGTCAACGGGAAATAGGTGCCACCCTTCACCGTCGCATCGTTGGCGATCAGCACGCAGTCGACGCCTTGCACGCGCCCGATGCCGGTGATGATGCCCGCGGACGGCACCTGGTTGTCGTATAGATCCCACCCGGCAAGCGCGGAGAGCTCGAGGAATTCGCTCCCCGGGTCGATGAGGCGAGCGATCCGCTCACGCGGCAACAACTTGCCGCGGGCGCTATGACGTTCGCGTGCTAGAGCGTCCCCGCCCATCCGGACGCGAGCGTGCTTGTCGCGCAGGTCCGCGACCATCGCCTGCATCGCTAGCGCGTTTTCGCGATACTCGTCCGAGTCCGGACGCAGGCGCGACTTCAGTACGCTCATTACCAGCCGCCGGTCGCGAGCCAGCGCTCCACCTGGTCGAGACGGTCGGCACCCCAGAACGGTTCGTCGTCGACGATGAAGTAGGGCGAGCCGAACACGCCGCGCGCCATGGCAGCGTCGATTTCGGCGCGCAGCCTGTCCTTCACGCCCGCGTCGTTCAACCCAACCAGCGCCTGTTCGCGCTCGTGGCCGCACTGCGCTGCGATGTCGGCGCAGACGCCCGGGTCCGAAATGTCCCGGTCTTCGGCGAAGTAGCCGCGATAGAGCGCGCCCGCGAGCGTCTTCGCGCCCTGCGCACTGGCGCCCTGCACCCACAGCATCAAGCGCGCCGCGGCCTGTGTGGAGATCGGGAACTTGGCCGGCAGCTTGAACGGCACACCCATGAGCCGCGCCGTGCGCGCCATGTCGCGCTCGGAATAGGGACCCTTCAACGGAACGCTGGCAAGCGGCGCGCCCCCGGTCACCTTGAACACGGCGCCCAGCAGAACCGGATGCCAGTTGACGCTGCGGCCGTGGCTGGCCGCAATCTCGTCGATGCGGGTGCTCGCCAGGTAGCCGTAGGGCGAGGAGAAGTCGAAGTAGAACTCGATCGGTGCCGGCATCCCTGGTCCTTTTCCCGTTACGTCAGCCGTTCCACGGCCATCGCGGTCGCTTCGCCGCCGCCGATGCAAAGCGACGCTACGCCGCGCTTGCCGCCGTTCTTGCGCAGCGCGCCGAGCAGCGTGACGAGAATCCGCGCGCCGGAAGCGCCGATCGGGTGGCCGAGGGCGCAGGCGCCGCCGTGCACGTTCACCTTGTCGTGCGGCAGGCCGTGCTCCTTCATCGCCGCCATGGTGACCACGGCGAACGCTTCGTTGATCTCGTACAGGTCCACCTTGCCC
>JBOIEI010000838.1:0-4468 GCA_050741055.1 Burkholderiales bacterium
ATGCGATAGAGCGCATCGCGCACACCCCAGTGCAGCATCGGCAGATCGTCCGCCGGCGAGCCTGCGTCGTGATAGCGCTTGAGCGCCGCACACGCGAGGTACATCTGGCTCAGGATGTCGCCCAGCCGGGCCGAGAGCAATTCGCGCCGCTTCAGCGAACCGCCCAGGATCAGCATGCACATGTCGGCGACAAAGGCGAAACCGGCCGACATGCGCGTGAGCTGCTGATAGTAGCGCCGCGTATGGCGATCGCCCGGCACGCGCGCAAGCCGCGCTTCGCTCAAGCCCAGCCACAGCGAGCGGCAGACATTGGTGACGACGAACCCGACATGACCGAAAATAGCGCGATCGAAGCGCACCAGCGCGCGACGAGCGTCCGCATCCTGCGTCGCCTCGATCTCCTCGCGCACGAACGGATGACCTCGAATCGCACCCTGGCCGAAAATAATCATCGAACGCGTCAGGATGTTCGCGCCTTCCACGGTGATGGGAATGGGCGTGGCCTGGTACGCACGTGCGAGATAGTTGCTCGGTCCGAGACAGATGCCCTTGCCGCCATGGACGTCCATGGCGTCGTTGATGACGCGCCGGCCGCGCTCGGTCAGATGGTATTTGACGATCGCCGATACCACCGCCGGCTTCTCGCCCAAGTCGACCGCGCCGGCGGTCATGATGCGCGCCGCATCCATCACGTAAAGGTTGCCGCCGATGCGCGCGATCGCCTCCTGCACGCCTTCGAAGCGCGCGATGGGCACGTTGAACTGGCTGCGCACGCGTCCATAAGCGCCGACGGTCAGCGCGCACAGCTTGCCGACGCCGACGCCGTTGGCCGGCAGCGAGATCGAGCGCCCGGCCGCAAGGCAGTTCATCAGCATGCGCCAGCCCTGTCCCACCTGTTCGACGCCGCCGATGACCACATCCATCGGCACGAACACGTCGTGTCCCCAGTTCGGCCCGTTCATGAAGGCCGAGTCCAGCGGCAGGTGGCGCCGGCCGATATGCACGCCCGCCGTGTCGGTCGGAATGAGCGCGAGAGTAATGCCGAGATCCTGCTCCAGCCCGAGCAGACGGTGCGGATCGTAGAGACGGAAAGCGAGCCCGAGCAGGGTGGCGATCGGGCCGAGGGTGATGTAGCGCTTCTCCCAGGTGAGCCGGATGCCGAGCACGTCCGCTCGTCCCTGCCACTCCCCGCGGCACACGATGCCGTAATCGGGTATGCCGCCGGCATCGGAACCTGCCTCGGGGCTGGTGAGCGCAAAACACGGCACTTCGAGTCCCTTCGCGAGCCGCGGCAGATAGTGATTCTTCTGCGCCTCGGTGCCGTAGTGCAACAGCAGCTCCGCGGGCCCGAGCGAATTGGGCACCATGACCGACACCGCGGCCGTGCTGGAGCGCGAGGTGAGCTTCATCACCACCTCGGAATGCGCCAGCGCGCTGAATCCCTTGCCGCCGTACTGCCTGGGGATGATCATCCCCAGGAAACCTTCGTCCTTGATGTACTGCCAGACGTGTGGCGGCAGATCGCCCAGCTCGCGCGTCACCTTCCAATCGTCGACCATGCTGCACAGCGTTTCGACCGGGCCGTCGACGAATGCTTGCTCCTCCGCGCTCAGGCTCGGTGCGGGATACGCCAGAAGCTTCCGCCAGTCCGGCCGGCCGCTGAAAAGATCGCCTTCCCACCATACCGTGCCGGCATCGAGCGCTTCGCGTTCGGTCTCGGAGATTGCGGGCAGCACACGACGGAAGACCGCGAGCAAGGGCGTGGCGATCAGCGCGCGGCGCAGTGGCGGCACATTGAAAAGCGCCGCCAGCAGCACGAATACGGCCCACAGAATCGGTCCGGCGCCCGCAGCGTAGAGCAGCGCAGCTGCAGCAAGGGTCCAGAGCCAAAGCGGTGCAACGAAGTACCCGAGCATCCAGGCCGCGACGAGCGCCACAGCAAGCGTGGTCCAGACCGAGATCACAACCGGCATATCCTCCTGCCAGGCGCGCTTTAAGCGCTACCGAGCCATCGCGAAGTCCGCTCCCCCATTGCCTCGAATGTCTCTCGCCGAGCAAAGCACGGAGTCGAGTACGCGAGTAGAAGGCAGCTACTTCGCGGCTGCTCAATACGGCACGGGGCTGGAACGAAATCGCGCTGCTGCGGCCGTGCCGCACGGACTTTACACGCGGGGCCGCGCGCCGTCCAGCCGAACGGCGGCGAGTCCGATGATCAGAACGTCGCGTCGTCCAGAGCGAGGGTGGCCGCTGCGCCGTGCGTCACGATGCGCGCGGCCGCGTGCGCCTGCGGCAAGATGTGCTCGGCATAGAACCGGGCGCTCTGCAGCTTGGCGCGATAGAAGCCGGCATCGGCGCCTTCCTCGCCGCGGCGCCGGACGGCAATGCGGGCTGCGCGCGCCATCGCGTTGCCGCCCAGTACCAGCCCGGAGAGTTTCAAATACGGCACCGCGCTGGCTGCGACCTGCCGGGGATCCTTCGGGAAGGTCTCGACCAACCAGTCGGTGGCGGTTTCGAGCGCACCGATTGCGCTTTTCAGCTGCTGGCCGATCGCCTCGAGATCGCGATCGCCGGAGCCGAGCAAGTCCGCCGCCGTCGAGGATGCCTGCTCTAGCACAGCGCGCATGGTTGCGCCCCGTTCCGATCCGACCTTGCGGTTGACCAGATCGAGGGCCTGAATGCCGGTGGTCCCTTCGTAGATGGTGGTGATGCGGGCGTCGCGATAGAACTGCGCGGCGCCGGCCTCCTCGATGAAACCCATGCCACCGTGGACCTGCACGCCGAGGGAGGCGATCTCCACCGCCTGCTCGGTGCACCAGCCTTTCACGATCGGCGTCAGCAGGTCGAGCAGCGCCTGGTGCCGGGTACGCTCGGTCGGATCGGAATGGTGATTCGAGAGATCCAACGCCGCGGCTGCCGCGTAGGCCAGAGCGCGCATCGCTTCGGTTTGCGACTTCATGAGCATCAGCATGCGGCGAACGTCGGGATGATGGACGATCGTGACCCGGTCGCCGCTCGCGACGCCCAGCTCCCGGCCCTGCACGCGTTGCCTAGCGTACGCAGCCGCATGCTGGTACGCCCGCTCGCCCATCGCCACGCCTTCCAGGCCGACGCCGAGGCGCGCGTGGTTCATCATGATGAACATGTAGCGCAGGCCCTCGTTCTCCTTCCCGACGAGATAGCCGGTCGCGCCGCCGTTGTCGCCATAGGCCAGCACGCAGGTCGGGCTCGCGTGGATGCCCAGCTTGTGCTCGATCGAGACGCAGCGCACGTCGTTGCGCGCATCCGGCTTGCCGTTCGCATCCGGCAGAAATTTGGGTACGATGAAAAGCGAGATGCCGCGCGTGCCTTCCGGCGCATCGGGTGTGCGCGCCAGCACCAGGTGCACGATGTTCTCGGCGAGATCGTGCTCGCCGGAGGTGATGAAGATCTTCTGCCCGAAGAGCTTGTAGCTGCCATCGGGCTGCGGAACCGCGCGGGTGCGAACCGCCGAAAGATCCGAGCCCGCCTGGGGCTCGGTGAGATTCATCGTGCCCGACCACGCGCCGCTGGTGAGGTTGGGCAGGAAGCGCGCACGCTGCTCGGGCGAGCCGATGCGCTCGAGCGCCTCCAGCACGCCGCTGGTAAGCATCGGACAGAGGCAGAACGCCATGTTGGCGCTGTTCCAGATCTCGGCCACCGGCATCGCCACGATTTGCGGCAGGCCCTGGCCACCGAACTCGGGCTCGCCGGCAAGGCCGTTCCAACCGGCCTCGACGAACTTTGAGTAGGCTTCCTTGAAACCGGGTGGCGTGGTCACGTTGCCGGCATCGAAGCGCGCGCCGTGCGTATCGCCGACGCGGTTGAGCGGCCCGAGCACTTCGGCGCCGAACTTGCCGGCTTCTTCCAGCACCTGATCGACCAGGTCCGGGCTCAGCTCAGCGAAGGGGGGCAGCTCGGCGATGCGCTCGAGCCCGACCAGCTCCTTGATGACGAAACGCATATCGGCGAGCGGGGCGACATATTCGGACATCGGCGCACCTCGGGCAAAGACAGGATGGCAGCACCGCGCCAGTCGGACGCGGCGTGCAATGAGGTGATTATGCTACCAGCCGCACCGCCGAGGCCCGGCAGTCGTTGGCCGGTAGAGGCGCGCTGAAAAGAGCGACGGCTTCGCGGCCGGCACGCAGCGATGCGAAGGACGATGACCAGGGCGGGCCATGCAACGGCCCGCCGTGCGACCAGGGCGTGAATGGAACGCGCGCCCGTGCGGCTCGCGCGCTCAGCCGAGCTTCTGCGTAAGCTCGGGAACGACCTTGAACAGATCGTCGACGATCCAGTAGTTGGCGACCTGGAAGATCGGCGCCTCGGGATCCTTGTTGATCGCGACGATGACCTTGCTGTCCTTCATCCCGGCCAGGTGCTGTATGGCGCCCGAAATTCCTACCGCGACGTAGAGCTCGGGGGCGACGATCTTGCCGGTCTGACCGAC
>JBOIEI010000839.1:0-3275 GCA_050741055.1 Burkholderiales bacterium
ATCGAGCCGGTCGCGATCGTGAATGGCGGCAAGCCGATCGAGTTCGACGCGTTCATGAAGGCGCAGGCCGCGGCCGACGCGAAAGCGGCTTCCGCCCCGGCCAGCCCCGCGGGCGCGCCCGCACCGGCGGCGACCGACAAGGCGCCCGAGCCCGCCAAGGACGCGGTCGCCAAGTAGGCACCGGTCCGCGATGCGCACCGGCACGAAAGGGCACTCGAGGGGTGCCCTTTTGCGTTCCGCGCGCGCGCACTCGCCATCACGAAGTATTTCGCAAGGCCGGTCGTTGCAGAGGCGTTTTGGATTTGGCTGCGATCTGGTGACCACCCCGTCCGCGACTCTGTCGCGTCCCGCGACGGCGGGCGGGGCGGTATGGTTTCCGGCAAACGCAATCGGGGTGGTGTGGTCTCCCGCAAACGCAAGCGGGGTGGTGTGGTTTCCCCCCAGGTATCGCGCGTGGAAACCTTCATCCAGCAACTGATCAACGGGCTCACGCTGGGCACCGTCTACGCCATGGTGGCGCTCGGCTACACCATGGTCTACGGCATCATCCAGCTCATCAACTTCGCCCATGGTGAAGTAGTGATGATCGGCGCCATGGTGTCGTTCTCGGTGATCGGTGCGCTGGCCGGAACCGAGACCGGCCTGCCTGCGTGGTCGATCGTGTTCGCCGGTGCGGCCGCCGCCATTCCGGTCTGCATGGCGGTCTCGTACACGATGGAGCGCGTGGCGTATCGTCCCTTGCGCGGCGCGCCGCGGCTGGCGCCGCTCATCACCGCGATCGGCATCTCGATCATCCTGCAGCAGATCGGGCTCATGATCTGGAGCCGCAATCCGCTCGCGTTCCCGCAGATCCTCGACAACCGCGTGTTCCACTTCGCCGGCGCCACGGTCACGTCGGTGCAGCTCGCGATCTGGATCGTGGCCACGCTCATGATGGGCGCGCTGACGCTGATGGTGTACCGCACGCGCCTCGGCATCGCGATGCGGGCGACCTCGCAGAATCCGCAGATCGCGGGCCTGATGGGCATCGACATCGACCGCATCATCGCGGCCACCTTCGTCATCGGCGCAACGCTTGCCGCCATCGCCGGCGTCATGGTCGGCACCTATTACGGCATCGCGCATTACACGATGGGCTCGCTGTTGGGACTCAAGGCATTCTGCGCGGCGGTGCTCGGCGGCATCGGCAACATCCCGGGCGCGATGCTGGGCGGGATCCTGCTCGGCCTGGTCGAGGCGCTTGGCGCAGGCTACATCGGGGATTTCACCAACAACTGGTTCGGCAGCAACTACCAGGACGTGTTCGCCTTCATCGTGCTGATCCTGGTGCTGGTGTTTCGTCCTTCCGGCTTGCTCGGCGAGCGCGTCGGGGACAGGGTTTGATGCATGACTGAGGCACACCGCCGCTCCCCGGCCGCGTGGGCCGGCATCGCGCTGATCGTCATCGCGCTAGCAGCGTTGCCGTTCGTGCTGGCTTCGGTCGGCACCACCTGGGTGCGCGTCACCAACTTGGCGATCCTGTTCATCCTGCTTTCGCTGGGCCTCAACATCGTGGTCGGGTTCGCCGGTCTGCTCGACCTCGGCTACATCGCGTTCTACGCCGTCGGCGCTTACGTCTATGCGCTGCTCGCCTCGCCGCAATTCGACATCCACTGGCCGTTCTGGGCCATCGTCCCGCTGGGCGCGCTGGTGGCCTGCATCTTCGGCGTGCTGCTCGGCGCGCCGACGCTGAAGCTGCGCGGCGACTATCTCGCCATCGTCACGCTCGGTTTCGGCGAGATCGTCCGCATCTTTCTCAACAATCTGTCGCAACCGGTCAACATCACCAACGGCCCGCAAGGCATCTCGCGCATCGATCCGATCCGCATCGGCAACTTGAATCTTGGCTCGACCGATGCGATCGGCGGGCTGACCTTCAGCGGTCCGATCAAGTACTACTATCTGCTGATCGTCGTGCTGATGCTGGTGCTGGTGGTCAACGTGCGCCTCCAGCACTCGCGCATCGGGCGCGCATGGGAAGCGATTCGCGAGGACGAAACCGCGGCGCGCGCCATGGGCATCGATACCACGCGCATCAAGCTCCTCGCCTTCGCCATGGGCGCCTCGTTCGGCGGCATCGCCGGCAGCATCTTCTCCGCCATGCAGGGCTTCATCAGCCCGGAGAGCTTCGTCCTGGTCGAATCGATCATGGTGCTTTCCATGGTAGTGCTGGGCGGCATGGGGAACATCTGGGGCGTCGTCGCGGGCGCGCTGCTGCTCTCGTTCGTGCCGGAGCTTCTACGCCATACCGTGGGGCCCATGCAGCAGGCGCTCTTCGGCCGCTCGATCATCGAGCCCGAGGTCGTGCGCATGCTGCTGTTCGGTCTGGCGCTGGTGGTCATGATGATGTACCGGCCGGCGGGACTCTTTCCCTCGGCGGTGCGTCGGCGCGAGCTCGCCCGCCGCACGGAGCAACAATGAGCGCGCCGCTGCTGCAGGTGGAGCACGTCGGCAAGCATTTCGGCGGCGTGCAGGCGCTGACCGACGTGAGCTTCGCCATCGGCAGCGGCGAAATCTACGGACTGATCGGACCCAACGGCGCCGGCAAGACGACGCTTTTCAATCTCATCACGGGCTTCGTCGCCCCCGACAGCGGCCGCATGACGCTCGAAGGCCGCCCGCTCGCTGGGCTCAAGCCCAATGCCATCGCAGCGCTTGGCATCGCGCGCACGTTCCAGAACATTCGCCTGTTCGCCAATCTGTCCGCGCTGGAGAACGTGATGATCGGGCGCCATGCCCGCACGCACGCCGGTGTGGCGGCGGCGATTTTTCGCACTCGCGCGCAACGCGCCGAAGAAGTGGCGATCGAAGCGCGCGCGGCTCAGCTGCTCGAGTATGTCGGCATCGCCGCGCGCGCGAACGTGCTCGCACGCAATCTTTCCTACGGGGACCAGCGCCGCCTGGAGATCGCCCGCGCTCTCGCGACCGAGCCACGGCTGCTCGCGCTGGACGAGCCGGCTGCTGGCATGAATGCGACCGAAACGCAGGCGCTGGCGAAACTTCTCGAGCGCATCCGAGGCGACGGCGTGACGCTATTCCTGATCGAGCACGACATGCGCCTGGTGATGGGATTGTGCGACCGGGTGCTGGTGCTCGATTTCGGCCGCCGCATCGCCGAGGGAGCGCCGCGCGAGGTGCAGCACGATCCCGCAGTCGTCGCCGCCTACCTCGGCGCTCCGGCGGCATGAGCTTCCCGGGCGAGGGGGGCGGCATGAGACTCCCGGGCGAGGGGCCCC
>JBOIEI010000840.1:0-3935 GCA_050741055.1 Burkholderiales bacterium
TCGCCGCTGTGGTACATCTCCATCATGATGTCCGAGCCACCGACGAACTCGCCGTTCACGTAAAGCTGCGGAATGGTCGGCCAGTTCGCGTATTCCTTGATGCCCTGACGGATGTCGGGATCCTCGAGCACGTTGACCGTGAAAAACTCGTCCACGCCACAGGCGCGGAGGATGTTGCACGCGTTCGCGGAAAAGCCGCATTGCGGAAAATCGGGCGAGCCCTTCATGTAGAGCACGACCTTGTTGTCCGTGACCTGTTGCTTGATGGTGTCTTGCACGCTCATCGAGGCCTCCAATACTTGACCGTATTTGTCGGGTTTGAGTCTACCGGCGCGATACCGCGCGGTCAAGACCCAGTCGCTGTCGCAAGCACGATGCCGCGCTTCAAGCGCGTGGCCCTGCGGTAAGCCCAGTCCGATCATTACACGTCAACAACAATCCAGGAGGCGCCTGAATGGCCGGCTCCTGCCCTCTCGCGGGGCGGTGACGAAAGGGCTTGCGCTTCCTCAACGCGCCTTGCGCCCGCCGCTGACTCGTGGCAGTTCCGCCAGGTCGCTGGCTGTCGTTACGTCGACGAAACCCGCCTCGCCAAGCAAGCTGCGGCAGGCGTGGGCCTGATCGTAGCCATGCTCGAACAGAAGCCAGCCGTTCGCTCGCAGATATTCGGGCGCCCGCGCGACGATCTGCCGGATCGCTGCCAGACCATCGGGTCCGGCGCGCAAGGCCGATGCCGGTTCGAAGCGAAGATCACCGAGCCCGAGATGCGGATCGGTCTCGGCCACGTAGGGCGGATTGGAGACGACCAGGTCGAACGAGCGATCCGTCACGGGACCGTACCAGTCGCCTTGCAGAAATTCGATGTTGCCGGCGCCCAGCGTTCGCGCGTTCTCGCGCGCCATCGCCAGCGCGCAGCCGCTCGCATCGACTGCCGTGAGCGCGCAGCGCGGCCGTTCCAGCGCCAGGGTGAGCGCAATGTTGCCGCTGCCGGTGCCGAGGTCGAGCATCTCGACCCTTGCCGCAGGCGGCAGGCGCTGCAGGGCCTGATCGATCAACAGCTCGGTCTCCGGCCGCGGAACGAGGACCGCCGGTCCGACCGCGAAGCGCCGGCCGTAGAACTCCCGCCATCCCAACAGGTAAGCCACCGGCTCCCCGTCCGCACGGCGGGCCGCCAAGGCCGCGAATCGGCGGCGCTCGTCTTCGCTCAACACCCGCTCGTCATGTGCAAGCAGCGCGGCATGCGGGATCCCGAGCACCTGCTGCAGCAATACGCGCGCATCCACCGGGTCGAGCCCGGCCTCGCGCATGGCGGCGCCGATCGTTGCCGGCGCTGCGCTCACGGTCGACCCAGCCACGACATGCACGCGACGCGAAGCGCGCTCAACCCGCTTCGGCCAGTTGCGCGAGCTGCTCGGCCTGATGCTCGGACGCGAGCGCGTTCAGCAGCTCGTCCAGGTCCCCGTCCATGATGGCCGCGATCTTGTACAGCGTGAGGTTGATGCGGTGGTCGGTCACCCGGCCCTGGGGAAAGTTGTAGGTGCGGATGCGCTCCGAGCGATCGCCGCTGCCGACCAGGAGCTTGCGCTCCGCAGCGACCTTCTGCTGTTGCGCGCTCACCTGCTGGTCCTTGATGCGCGCGGCCAGGATGGCGAGCGCCTGCGCCTTGTTCTTGTGCTGTGAGCGGTCGTTCTGACATTCCACCACGATCCCGGTCGGCAGGTGCGTCACGCGCACCGCCGAATCGGTCTTGTTGATGTGCTGGCCGCCCGCGCCCGAGGCACGGAAAGTATCGATGCGCAGCTCGGCCGGGTTGAGCACCACGTCGCTGACCTCGTCGGCCTCGGGCATGACCGCGACCGTGCAGGCCGAGGTGTGGATACGGCCCTGCGTCTCGGTCACGGGCACGCGCTGCACGCGGTGACCGCCGGATTCGAACTTGAGCCGCGAGTACGCGCTCTCGCCGCTCACGCGGGCGATGATCTCCTTGTAGCCGCCCAGATCGCTGTGACTCGCCGACAGGATCTCCACGCGCCAGCGCCGGCGCTCGGCATGGCGCGAATACATGCGAAACAGATCGGCGGCGAACAGCGCCGATTCGTCCCCGCCGGTGCCTGCGCGGATCTCCAGGAAGAGGTTGCGCTCGTCGTTCGGGTCTTTCGGCAGGAGGCTCTTTTGCAGCTCCGCTTCGATGTGCTCCATCCGATCGCGCGACTCGCGCATCTCGGCCTCGGCGAATTCGCGCATCTCCGGATCCTGCGCCATCTCCTGCGCGGTCAGAGTGTCGCGCTCGCTTTGCAGGTAGGTGCGATAGAGGGTGACAACCGGGTCGATCTCGGCGTGCTCGCGGCTCAACTTGCGGAAGTTGTCCATGTTCGCCGTCACGTCCTCGGACGCGAGCAGTGCATTGAGCTCATCCAGCCGGCCGGTGAGCTGGTCGAGTTTGCGGGCGATGCTGGGTTTCATTCGCGATGGATCTGGTAGATGCGCGCCAAAGTCTGCGCAAGCGTCTCGCGCTCGGCGTCGGAGGCCGCGTTCAACGCATGCGTCGGCGGATGCATGAGCTTGTTGGTGAGCGCTTCGCTCAGGCGCTCGATCACCTTGCGCGCGTCCTCGCCGCGTTCGAGCGCCTTGAGCGCGCGATCCAGCTCGTGCCGGCGGCTGCGCTCGGCCTGGTCGCGCAAGGCCCGTATCGCCGGCACGGCGCCGCGCGCGCTCATCCAGTGCATGAAATCGCGCACCTCGGTATCGATGATGGCTTCCGCCTGCAGCACCGCGCTCGAGCGCGCGCTCAAGCCCTCGGCAGCGATTCGGCCGAGATCGTCGACGGTGTAGACGAATGCGTCGCCGAGACTGCCGACTTCGGGCTCGATGTCGCGCGGCACGGCCAGGTCGACGAGCAGCATCGGGCGATGCTTGCGCGCTTTGAGGGCGCTTTCCACCGTGCCCTTGCCGATGATCGGCAGCGGGCTCGCGGTGCTGGCGATGACGATGTCGTGCGTGGCAAGGCTCGCGGCGACGTCGTTCAGCGCAATCGCGTGTCCCATGTGGCGCACCGCCAGTTCGTTGGCACGCTCGGCGGTGCGGTTGGCGAAGGTGAGCGCCTTGGGCCGGCGTGCCGCGAAATGCGTGGCGCAGAGCTCGATCATCTCGCCCGCACCGACGAACAAAACCCGGCACTCGGCCACGCTCGGGTAGATCTCCTCGGCCAGGCGCACGGCGATGGACGCCATCGACACGGCGTTGGTGCCGATCTCGGTGTGCGTGCGCACGTCTTTCGCCACCGAGAACGTGCGCTGGAACAGACGATTCAACAACATGCCGAGCGTGCCGGCTTCCTCGGCCGAGCGCACCGCATCCTTCATCTGACCGAGAATTTGCGCCTCGCCCAGCATCATGGAATCGAGCCCGGAGGCGACCCGAAACGCGTGCTGGACCGCCTGCGCCTGCGGCAGGCGATACAGATACGGCTCCAGCCCCTCCGGCGGGACATGGTGATAATGCGCCAGCCAATCGACCGCGGCCGCCGGCTGGTCGGTATTGCAATAGACCTCGGTGCGATTGCAGGTGGAAAGAATGGCGGCTTCCTTGACCGGGCGGCGCTCGACCAGATCGCGCAATGCCTGCGCCAGGCGCTCGGCATGGAATGCCACCTGCTCGCGCACCGTGAGCGGCGCGGTCTGGTGGTTGATGCCGAAGGCGAACAGGTGCATGCGCGGGCGGTGCTGGTACAAGGGCCTGAATTATAGGCGATCGCGCTTGCCCGCCGCCCCTCCGACGGCGCAGGACCTGCTACGACGCGGCCTCGACCGCGACGGCGACCGCGCCGCGCAGTCCCACATCGGGGGACATGACGACGTGGACGGGGATGGTTCGCAGCAACTCGGCGAATTTGCCCTTGGCGCAGAACGCATCCATGAAGGCGCTCTGCGCGAAGAACG
>JBOIEI010000841.1:0-3354 GCA_050741055.1 Burkholderiales bacterium
GCGGTCAATCTGGCCGAGATCATGGCGATCCTGAACCGGCGTATGCCGCCCGAGACGATCGTGACCAACGATGCGGGCAACTTCGCGATCTGGGTCCACCGCTTCTACCGCTATACCGGCTTTCGCACCCAGCTCGCACCGACCTCGGGCGCGATGGGCTACGGCGTTCCGTCCGCGGTGGCCGCGAAGCTGGTGCACCCCGACCGGCCGGTGCTCGCCTTCTGCGGCGACGGCGGCTTCATGATGACCGGCCAGGAGCTCGCCACCGCCGTGCAGTACGACCTGCCGATCGTGGTTCTCGTCGTCAACAACGGCATGTACGGCACGATCCGCATGCACCAGGAGCGCGAATACCCCGGCCGCGTCTCGGGCACGGGGTTGCGCAATCCGGACTTTCCGGCGCTGGCCCGCGCCTACGGCGCACACGGCGAATTGGTGACGGCGACGGCGGATTTCGAGCCGGCGCTGGAGCGCACCCTCGCTTCCGGCAAGCCCGCGGTGATCGAGATTCGCATCGACCCGGAAGCGATCACGCCGCGCGCGACGTTGTCGGGCATACGCACCGAGGCGCTGAAAGGGAAGGCATGAACCGGAGAGGGATCGAGGGTAAGGGAATGCGTTTGCTGTTTCTCCCGATGCTCGCGCTCGCCGCGGTGACGGCGACGGTGGGTGCGGCGCAAGCGCAGACCTATCCGACGCGCACGGTGCGCATCGTCGTTCCGCTCTCGCCCGGCGGCAACGTTACCATCGTAACGCGTGCGCTCGCGCACAAGATGAGCGAAGCGCTCGGCCACCAGCTCATCGTCGACAATCGCCCCGGCGGCAACGGCGTGATCGGCGCCGAAATCGCCGCCCGCTCGGCACCCGACGGCTATACGCTGCTCACCGCGGCCAACAGCCTGGTCGCCCTGCACGGTCTGGTTGCCAAGGTGCCGTTCGACCCGGTCAAGGATTTCGCCGGCGTGAGCCTGATCGCAACGCTCCCGCAGGCGCTCGTGGTCCATCCTTCGGTGCCGGCGCGCTCGGTGAAGGAGCTGATCGCCTTGGCGCGAGCACGTCCCGAAGCGCTGGTGCATGCGACCCAGGGCGAAGCCTCGACCGGACGCATCGCAGCCGAGCTCTTCACGCAGAAAACCAAGGCGCGCTTCCTGCACGTCCCGTACAAGGGCGGCGGCCCGGCGATGATCGATCTGGTCGGCGGTCAAGTCTCGCTCATGTTCGCGACCGTGAGCACCGCACTTCCTCACATCAAGTCCGGACGCATTCGGGCGCTTGGGCTCACCAGCCGCGAACGCTCGCCCGCGTTTCCGGACGTGCCGACCATCGCCGAGGCCGGCGTGCCGGGCTACGAAGCCATTATCTGGAATGTCATGCTGGCGCCGGCCGGAACGCCCCTCGAAATCCGCACTCGCCTGCACGGGGAGATCGCAAGAGCGGTGCGGATCCCGGAGCTGCGCAATCAGTTCCTGGCGCAGGGCGTGGAGCTCACTGCGAGCAACTCCCCCGAGGAGTGCACCGCGTTCATCAAGACCGAATTCGCGAAGCACGATCAGCTCTGGAAGAGCCTCGGCCTGAGCCCGCGCTGAGCGCGCCGCTCGTAGACGAGTCGGTACGGGCTGCCCAACGCAATGCGCGCAGATCAAACCCGGCGGCAATTGCGCAGCAACGCGTGCCGCAGCTTCGCGATCTGATTGCTCATCGTGCCAGGCGCGGATTGAGCACGTCGCGCAGCTGATCGGCGACCAGGTTGATCGCCATGATGGTCACGAGCAGCGCCACGCCCGGATAGAAGCTGATCCAGTACTTGCCGCTCAGCATGTAGGAGAAGCCGTTTGCGATGAGCAGCCCGAGCGAGGGCTGCGTGATCGGCAGCCCCAGCCCGAGAAACGACAAGGTCGCTTCGAGCGCGATGGCATGGGCGATCTGCACGGTGGCCACCACGATGAGCGGCGGCAGGCAATTGGGCATGATGTGACGAAACAGGACGCGCGCGGGCGAAAGGCGCAGGCAGCGCGCCGCGTCGACGTATTCCTTGTTGCGCTCGACCAGCGCGGACGAGCGCACCGTGCGCGCGTAGTAGGCCCACTGCACGGTGATGAGCGCGATGATGATCTTGTCCACGCCCTGACCGACCACCGCGAGGAGCACCAGCGCGATCAGGATGGACGGGAAGGAGAGCTGCAGGTCGACGACGCGCATGATGAGCGATTCGGTGCGCCCGCCGGCATAGGCAGCGATCAGGCCCAGCGAAAGCCCGATCGCCAAGGCCGCGATGGTCGCAATCGCGCCCACGCTGATGCTGATCCTCAGCCCGTACAGGATGGCGGACAGCATGTCCCGGCCCTGTGCATCGGCTCCGAGCCAGAAGGTCATGCCGGCGCCGCTTTTTTCGCCTGGCGGCAGCCGCGCGTCCAGAATATCGAGCTGTTCCAGGTCGTATGGGTTCTGCGGCGCGAGCCAGGGCGCGGCAAGGGCGGCGATCACGATCAGCAGGAGCACGGCGAGCGCGACCAGGGCGAGGCGGCTTTCGGCGTAGAGCGAAACGAAGCGCTTGAGCGGCGTTTCGGCGCGGCTCGGTCCCGACTCGCCGGACTCGGCGACCGGTTCGCCGACCTCGTGCGCGCCCGGGAGCTCAGCCCGCAGCATGCCCATGCGCCAGTCGCACGCGCGGATCGAGCGCCGAGTACACCAGGTCCACCAGCAGATTGATGAAGACGAACATGAACACGATCACCAGCAGATAGGCGACCACCACCGGCCGATCGAGCACCTGAATGGAATCGATCAGGAGCTTGCCCATTCCCGGCCAGGCGAAGATGGTCTCGGTGACGATCGAGAACGCGAGCACCGAGCCGAACTCCAGCCCGATCACCGTCACGATCGGAATCATGATGTTCTTGAGCACGTGCACGCCGACCACGCGGCGCATGCGCAGCCCCTTCGCGCGCGCGAACTTGACGTAATCCTGCAGCAGCGCTTCGCGGGTGCTGGCGCGCGTGAGCCGGATCAGCAGCGAGAGCTTGAAAAGGGCGAGATTGAAGGCAGGCATCGCGAGATGACGCAACCCGTCCCAGGTGAGCATGCTCCATTGCATGCCGAAGAGCTCCACCGTCTCGCCGCGACCAGTCGACGGCAGCCAACCAAGATGGACGGAAAAGAACATGATGAGCATGAGCCCGACCCAGAAGGTCGGCAACGAGAAGCCGAGGATGGAGCCGGCCATGATCGACTTGGCGAGCAGCGAATCGGCCTTCAATCCAGCATAGAGACCGAGCGGAATGCCGAGCGCGATGGCGATCAGCATGGCCGCGAGCGCGAGCTCGAGCGTAGCCGGCATGCGGTTGAGGATGAGCT
>JBOIEI010000842.1:0-2397 GCA_050741055.1 Burkholderiales bacterium
GATGTACGCAGCGGGCGTCGACCCCGACTTCATCGCCATGGAAGCGCCTTGGCACGCGTCACTGCGCACGGTCGATCTGCCCTTCTACGCGTTTCAGCGGCGGCGCTTCTGGGTCGAGGTTCCCGAGTCGCCGCTTGCGACGCCGAGCCAGCCGCGGCTCGGGGAATGCCTCTACGGCATTGCGTGGGAGCAGCGTGACGCGAATGCTCGCACCAATGATGGCGTTGAAGCCGGAACGTGGTTGATCCTGGCAGACGAAGGCGGCGTGGCAGCAGGGCTTCGCCGGCAGCTTGAAGGCAGTGGCCGCAAATGCATTTGCATAACCGCGGCCGAGGTTGCCACGGGGTCTGCGCAAGCGCTGGCGCAGGCGATCGCCGCGGCGGCCGAGGATGAGTCCATGCCCCTCACGCACGTGGCGCATCTCTGCAGCCTGGATCGCCCGCGCGCGGAAGATGTTGCGCAGCTTTGGGAGGCTCAGGCGCACGGCGTTGAAAGCGCATTGGACCTGGTGCAGGCGCTGGTCGCTCGCCGCTGGCGAGGGCGGCTGTGGCTCGTGACCCGGGGTGTGCAGCGGGTGCTGGAGTCGGACGTGGTGAACGCCGTACAGAGCCCGCTGTGGGGCCTTGGCGTATCCATCGGTATGGAACACCCGGAGCTGTGGGGCGGGCTCATCGATCTGCCGTACGGCGCCGCTGCAGAGGCCGGCCTGCTGGCGGCGTTCGGGGCCGAGGATGCGGAGGATCGGTGTGCGCTGCGGGACGGGCGGCGCTGGGTAGCCCGGCTGGAGCGGCGCGTCGCACCATCCGGATCCCGCTCCTTACCCGTGGATGCAACCGCCACTTATCTCGTAACCGGCGGCCTGGGCGGCGTGGGTTTGGAAACGGCGCAGCGCCTGGTGCGGCGCGGGGCCCGGCAGCTGGTCTTGACCGGCCGGCGTGCACCGTCCGCTTCCGCGCGGCAGGTCATCGCCGAAATCGAGCGCTGCGACTGCCAGGTGAAGGTCGTGCTCGGGGACATTGCGCTGGAGGCGGATGCGGCACGCCTGCTCGACGAGATCCGCGACGCGAATCTGCCGCCGCTGAAAGGCATCATTCATGCCGCTGGCGTCGACGCGCTGGCGCGGATGCACGATCTCGACCGCAGCCAATTGCGCAGCACCCTCGCGCCGAAGATGGCAGGCGGATGGTTGCTGGACAAACTGACGGCGCAGCGCGGCATCGAGCTGGCGTGGTTCATCTGCACCTCGTCGATTTCCGCCGTCTGGGGCAGCATCGGACAGGGTGCCTATTCGGCTGCGAACGCATTTCTGGACGCGTTGTCCGAGGAGCGCCGGGCGCGTGGCTGCGCGGCGACGACGGTTAACTACGGCCCCTGGTCGCGGGTGGGCATGGGGACGGCGAACGAAGAGGGCATAGCGTGGCTGCGCAGTCGCGGTATCCGGACGCTCGCACCGGAATTCGCACTGGATGGGATGGAGTCCGCGGTTACGAGCGGCCACAGTGGCACCGTCGTCGCGGATTTGAACTGGACACTGTTCCGCCAGCTCGCCGAGCTCCAGCGGCAACGGCCGCTGTTCGAGAAGCTCGGCCAGGCCAGCAGTGCCGAGCGGGAGGAAATGCACGATGTCGCACGGACGGCGCTGATCGAACGGCTGGAGACGTTCGCGCCAGTCGAACGGGTAGAAGCGTTGAAGCAGGTCGTCAAGGCAGAGCTCGCTCGTGTGCTGCAAAGGCGTCCGGAGGAGCTCGACGACGACGTCGGTTTTTTCGACATGGGCATGGATTCGTTGATGGCGGTCGAGCTGATCAACGCCCTGCGTGAAAAGCTGGCAGGCACGCGCTTTTCCGCGTCCCTGATCCAGGCCCATCCTTCGATAGGGCAGCTGGCGGGGGCTATAGCGGGCGAGATCACTGCCTCCGGTCGGGAGGCCCAACCGGCGGCTCCCTGTTCCGGCGATGGTTCATCTGCGGGAACGGCGCTTTCCGAAACACAGAAAAGTGCTGCCGAGGTCGGTGAAGCTCACTATCAGCTCGCTGACGGGTTGCGATACACGCATCGGCGCTACCGCGCAGGCGACAACAGATCGGTGGTCGATTCGTTCGAGAACGCCTTCGGAGAGCAGGCAGCGCGGGCTCTAGAGACATTCTTCGATTGGAAATACCTGGAGAACCCCCTGACTCCGGAGACTGGGCCCATCGTGGATGTGCTCGAGTGCAATGGCCGCATCGTCGGCATGAACGGAGGTGTTTGCGCGCGCTTCAAGCTCGCCGATATGACGGTGGCCGGCGTGTGGAGCTGCGATTCGCACGTCGTTTCCGAGCACCGCAAGGCGACGAGCTGGTTCCTGAACCGGGTCCATGAAAGGGGGCCGTCGGTCTTGCTGGGGGCGCCCAATCC
>JBOIEI010000843.1:0-3502 GCA_050741055.1 Burkholderiales bacterium
CGACATGCGGCTCTTCGAAGCTCACCCAGCGGATGCGATCGAGGTCCACCCCGTAGTCATCGGCCAGGACGCCGCGAATCCAGGTGACCGTCGTCACCGAGTAGGCGCGTATGCCGACCCGGCGTCCCGCCAGATCGCGCGGACCAAGAGGGCCGCGTTCCGCGTTGTACACGAGATAAGGGTGCTGGCAGCGTGAAAACAATACGGCGGGCAAGAGCACGAGCGGTTTTCCATATGCCTTCGCCATGATGTAGGTCACGATGGCGAGCTCGGCGACATCGAACTCGATTTGGCGCACGACGCGCTTGAACGCGGTGTGCGGCGCCTTCACTTCGGCGAAATCGAGCACGACGCCGGGCGAGTGTATTTCGCCGCGCTTCAGCGCCACCGTGCCCGGATAATCGCCGAGCAGTGTCCTTAAGCGGGTCGGTTCATGATCAGTCATCGGTATGCTCGTTCATGCTCGCGAAGCGGGCCCTGCTCCGAACCATCCCGTCCGCAACCTCGTCGTGTTCGGCCTCGGTCAGGAGGCTCACCGCCGGTGCGCTTCATTGTCGCTTCCAGCCTCTTCTCAGCCAGGAGAGGCGCTCGATGACTTGCCCGGTAGCCGGATCTTCTTCCCGACGGGATAGCCGAGAAACGCATTGTGTGCGAAGACATAGGCGTTGTTGCGGAGCTCGTCGCCGCTGACTGCGATCATGTAGTCCTCGGGCTTCCATACGATCGGCACCATCCGGTTCGGGTCCTCCGATTCGAGGAAGTGCTTGGGGATGCGGCCTTCCTTCACGTCATCGGTGAGGTCCCAAACGCCACGGATGTTCCAGTCGCGCAGCTGGCGCTCGAAATCCCATGCCGGCCTGCGCGCATGCTCGAAGAGATAACGCTTCACGTCGAGCTTCGACCAGCCGGCCTTGGCGAGCGTGCGGGCGAGGATCGGGCTCAGCACGACCAGCGGTCGCAGCGTGCCCATGCCATGGCTGGTGGTGAAGGTGACCTGCCAGTTGTTGAAGCGCTGCACTGAATCGGCGACGTAGGGCAGGAGCTCCTCGGGTGTACTGCCGGAGACCGAGGAGAGCGAGCCCCCGCCGGTGTAGCGCGCCACCGTGACGGTGTTGTCGCCGGCGGCGAATCCCATCTCGGCGCTGTTCGGCTCCCAGCCGATCTCTTCGAGCACATCCTCGTTTTCCGCCAGCACGACCCGCCAGGTATTGCCGAAGGTCGCCTTGTCGGTGCGATGCGGCAGGAAGCCGGCGACGTTGCGCAGATACAGGCGCCAGAAGCGTCCGATGGAGGTGTTCGGCAGGAAGCCGTCGCGCAGCGCGCCTTGCGTGTAGTTGAAGCCGAGCTGCTTGACGATCGGGCCGTTGAGGATGATCAGCGTATCGCCGCCGGGCGTGTTGCCGCTGTGCTCGACGCCGTAGCGCGGGTCGCACATCGCCTCGATCAGCGCCACCAGGATCGGCATGTACTCGGGTCGGCAGCCCGCCATCACGCCGTTGACCGCGATGCTCCAGACAGTCGCTGCGCGGTTGTCGGGCAGCAGCACGCCGAGCATTTCGTCGGGCTTGCGGTCGGTGTGGCGCAGGAACGTTTCGACCGCCTCGTGCGTCGGCGGAATGACCGGAAGCCCGTCGGAGTAGTCGTTCTCGACGAAGAACTGGTTCACCGCGTTGAGTCCGCCACGAAAGACGATGTCGCGCGGGCCGGGCTCGGCAGGATCGCCCTTGGCGGCGGTGGCCGCGGTCAGGTTCTGGATGACGCCGTCGAGCGTCACGTCGAGGATATTGCGCTCGATTTCTTCCCGGCTCTGCGTGCCGATATGGCCGGGCACCAGCGCGAGCGGGATGTTGGGCATGCCCAGCCCCACGGAGGTCGCACCGGCCTGGCGCATGAATCCTTCGCAGACGAGCGACGAGGAAGGAATGCCGGCCGCTTCGCATACCGCGCTGGCCCGCAACACGGCGGGCGTGCAGCTGCCTCAACACGCCATCCCGGAGATAACGGCATCGACCCCGAGCTCTTTGAAACGCTGCGGCAAGGCCGCGAGCGCCGCCTTTTCATCGCCGCCGTGCGTGCTGCCGAACTCGCGCCAGCTGACGAAGCGCACTTCCGGAAAGCGCGACCGGATGCCCTTCTCCAGCAGATCGAACACCAGGTCGCCCTTGAAGAGCTGATCCCAGAGCTGCGCGATGGTCTTGCCTTCGAGGCGGTCGAGTCGCGGCGCCAATGCGCGCTGTTGCATCTGGCGCGGCGCGCGCGGCCAGAGCACTTCGAAATAACCGTCGTTGGGTGTCATGATCGATGTGCATCCTCTTGCTTCGGTTCGAAACGGCGGGGCTCGTCCGATTATCTCCGATTCGAAGCAGTATCATTCCCGGGCAGGCGCACAGCCGGGAAGGGAGGGGCTCCACGGACGCAGGGCTCCTTGTGCCAGGCCCATATAAGGACTATATTCGGTCCTTCCTGCGAAGGATTGGTGATGAAGTACTCGACCCATATCAAACCCATCAGCTACCTAAAGGCCAATGCAGCCGAAGTTCTGCATAGGCTGGCAGAGGAACGCACACCGCTCGTAATTACCCAGAACGGGGAGGCGAAGGCCGTAATACAGGACGTTGCGAGTTATGAGTCGACTCAGGAAACGCTTGCATTGCTGAAGATCCTGGCGCTCGGAAATCGACAGATCGAACAGGGAAACCTGGTGCCGGCGGCGAAGGTCATCGAGCGCATCCGTAAACGCAAGGACTAGGCCGGTGCGCTACGAAGTCCTGCTGACCCAGGACGGACAAAACGATCTGGAAGAGCTTCACGAGTACATCGCCGAGCATGACAGTCGCGAGCGCGCGGAGCACGTCCTGGACCGGATCGAAGCAGCGTTGGCCGATCTCGCGGCGTTTCCGGCACGCGGCCCGCATCCCAAGGAACTCCTGGCGCTCGGTATCCGGGAGTTTCGTCAGACCTACTTCAAGCCCTATCGGATCGTCTATCGTGTCGACCGCTCGCGCGTCTTTGTTTACCTGATTGCAGACGGGCGGCGAGATCTGCAGACGTTGCTCGCGCGCAGGATGTTGGGCGCGGGATGAACTTGCCTCCGTGGATGGAGCAGCCGTGGACGAGGTCGCATTCCACAAATCGGTCGAATACCAGGAGATCGGACGCTTCGACGATAGCGTAACGTACGAAGCGATGCTCGCCGACTTCAGCAGCGAGTTTCACGATCTGCGCGGCGATGCCCGCTTCGCATCGTGCCTCGACCCGAAGCGCTACGTTGCATCCCAGCGCCTCGCCGCCCGCCTGCTGGAGGCGGGTTCGCTCGGAGCCATCTATCCAAGCGTGCGTCATGCGAAAGGCGCCAACCTCGCGTGCTTCAGGCCTGCGCTGGTCGGCAACGTGAGGCGTGGCGATACCTGGCGGTTGACCTGGTCGGGTACGCCGGCGCCCCGGATCGAGCGCGAGAAGGCGCCGGTCCGACGCCGTGCGCGGCCCCGGACCACTCGTGGAT
>JBOIEI010000844.1:0-5261 GCA_050741055.1 Burkholderiales bacterium
CGTGACTGCCGTGGATGACGACTCGAGGCCCACCTTCGATCGGGTGCTGGCGCTGTTCGAATCCGCGCCGGACACGATGCCCTTCGACTCCGCGCACGTGCTGGTTCTCACCCGGCTGCAGCGAGCATCGAAAGAGCATTACACGAGGATCCTGGACGGGCTGCTGGAAGGGCGCGACGGCGGCACGCTGGCGCTTGCCGTGATTCGCGGCGCACAGATGCTGCACCGGCGCATCGCCAATGCGCTCGCGCAAGCGACATTGCGGCTCGTCAACCGGCCGCAGCTGCCCGAGGAGCAGATGCAATGCGCTGAGCTCGCGCTCTGCTCGCTGCGCGCCCGCGCCGACGAGATCAAATGGCATGCGTTCGAGCAGACGGCGGCACAGCCTTCGAGCTGGCAGCAAGCCAACCAGCTCATACGCGCGATCGAGTCGCTGGGGCTGGAGCGCCAGGCCGGCGGCGGCGAGCTGAGCTGCACCGACGCGTTCGCGCACTGCCTGCTCGCGTGCACTTTGAACGTGGGCATCCTCACTCCGCCGCAGATGGAGCTGGCGCAGCGTTGGCTTGCCGCGAGCGCGCGCGATCTGCGCGTCGAGCCGTTCTTCGATCCCGAAGCGCACTGGTACCAGATCGATCTCGCGGACGACAAGGGGCCCGAGCGCGTATCGCCTGGGTCCGCTGTCGCGGATACCACCCGGTTCCTGGCGGTTGCGCCCCTGAGCGCGACCTTGGCCCGTGCCCGCAGTCAGCTCTATGCCGGCAAGCTCTCCGTCGGCGCGACGCCCAGCCGGGTCGTGGCACTGCATTTCGGCGCCTTTCTCGATCTGGCCGAAAAGCTCTGGTCGCAGGACTTCCGCCGCGCCACCTGGCGCAGCGAGCGCGAGAAGGTGAGCGGCGAATCGATCGAAGTCGTGCTCGGCTTCGACCAGGTCATGAGCTTGCTGGCCGCCGAGGACGCCGATCCCGATCGGCCCGCGGTGGCTTCCTGGGAATTGCGCGACAAGAGCGCAACCGGCCTGGGTGCGTCACTGCCCAAGGAAGCCGGCGAACATATTCCGCTTGGTGCGCTGATCGGGTTTCGCCACGCCGGCAGCGAGAACTGGCAGCTCGGCTGCATCGTGCGCCGCATCCGGGTGCCGGACGCGAGCCGCTGGAGCATCGGCATCAAGCGGCTGAGCGAATCGCCCGTGCTGATCGATCTCGAACCGGCGAGCGGGGCGCTGCAGCTGGAAACCGCGGCCACACCGGACCCGGCGGGAGCCATCTATGCCCCGATCGAGACCGATGCCGGCCGCATCGACGGCGTCGTGATCGGCTCCGATCGTTTCGGCGGCAACAACGATTTCCTGCTGCCCACGGGCGGTGGCGCATTCCGCATCCGCGCCAACCGCGTGATCGATCGCGGCGATCGCTGGATCCGGATCGGGTTCGAGGTGTTGGGAAGGCGTTAGCCCGCGCCCAAGGCACCGGCAGCGTACAACTCGTCGATCTCCCGGGCTGTCATTGCAAGCATTTCAGTGAGAACTTCCCGAGTATGTTGACCGAGCAGCGGCGAAGCGCTGCGCACGCTGGCCGGCGTCGCCGACAAGCGCGCCGCCGGACCTGCGACGCGCACCTTGCCCAGGCGCGGATGCTCGACGTCGACCAGGGCGTCGCGCGCCTTCACCTGCGGGTGCTCGACGACCTGCCCGAGATCGTTGATCGCGCCGACCGGAATGCCGCGGCCGATGAGAATCTCCTCCCACTGCTCGTACGACTTCGTCATGAAAACTGCCTGCAGCTTGTCGAGCAGGTTCGCGCGGTTGGCGCGCCGATCCTGGTTGGTGCGGTAGCGCGGATCGTCCGCAAGCTCCGGGCAGCCGATCGCCGGGCAGAAGTCCTTCCACAGCTTTTCGCTGCCGACTGCGAGCGCCAGATCGCGCGTGGCGGTGTGAAAGGTCTGGTACGGCAGCAGCGATCGGTAGGCGGTGCCCATGGGACGCGGCACGTGTTTATCCATGAAGTAGTCGCCGATCATCGTCCCGAGCAGCGCGAGCTGCCCCTCCATCATCGAGATGTCGACCGACTGCCCGCGCCCGGTTTTTTCCTTCACCCGCAACGCCGCCATCACGCCAAAGGCGGCATTCATGCCGGCGGTCATGTCGGCGATGGAAACCCCGGCGCGCGCAGTCGTTCCGTCGGCCGAACCGGTGACGCTGATCATGCCGCTTTCGGCTTGCAGAATGAGATCGAGCGCGGCGCGATCGCGATAGGGTCCATCCTGGCCGAAGCCGGAGATGGAGCAATACACGATGCCGCGATTGCGCTGCGACGCCTCCGCGTAACCGAGGCCCAGCTTGTCGAGCGCGCCGACCCGGTAGTTCTCCACCACGACATCGGCATGCTCGAGCAGGCGCCAGAACGTCTCCTTGCCGCGGGTGTTCTTCAAATCGAGCACGATGCCGCGCTTGTTCCGGTGCAGGGCGACGAAATAACCCGCATCGCCGCTCGGCCCACGCGAGCCCCAGGCACGCGCGATATCGCCGGCTCCGGGCGGCTCGATCTTGATGATCCGGGCGCCGTGGTCGCCCAGCATCATGGTGCAGAAAGGCCCCGCCAGGGCGTGGCTCAGGTCGAGAACGGTGATGCCTTCGAGGGCTTGACGCATACGGGCTCCGGGATTCATGGCTTCGGTGCGATTTTCGCCGATGACGCGCCTCGAGGACAGCCGTGCCTGCGCAACCGCGCCTGCGAACTGCTGCGAGGCGCGGCGCCATGAGCCACAATCCCGCCCAACCCGTGTTCGAGCAATGCCTGCGCACGCCCGATCGGCTTGCGCTCTACGCCGACGGCGTCGAGCTGACTTATGCGCAGCTGCGGTCGCGCGCGGCCCGGCTCGCCCAGGCGCTGCAGGCGCGCGGCATGGGCCGAGGCAGCCGCATCGGCATCCTCGGCTCGCGCAGCCTGACCGCGATGCTCGCTGTGCTCGGCGCTGCCTGGGCCGGCGCCACGTACGTCCCGCTCGGCGTGCGCTGGCCGCAGCCACGCTTGCAGTCGGTGCTTCCCCGGGTGGCGCTCGATGGATTGATCGCCGACGAAACAGGACTGGCGCTGCTCACGCCGTCGCTGCTGGACGCGATCCCATTGCTTGTCGTGCCGAGCGACGCCGCATGGCGCGGCTTGCCGCCCGCCCTTCAGGGCAAGGCCATCAGCCTCGAGGCGTTGACCGAGTACGACCGCAACGTGGCTCCAACGCCGCTGCAAGCCGGCGACCTGGCCTACATCGTGTTCACGTCCGGCACCACCGGCGTGCCGAAGGGCGTGATGGTTCCGTGCGCTGCGCTTGGCGCCTACCTGGCCGCGCTCGCCGCGCGCAAGGCGATGACGCCGCAGGATCGCGCATCGCAGTTCACCGAACTGACCTTCGATCCGTCCGTGGGCGAGATCTTCGTGCCGTGGCGCGCCGGCGCGTCGCTGCATGTCGTGCCGCCGGTGAGCCAGGTCTCGCCGGCGAAGTTCATTCGCGAACGCAGCCTCACCGTCTGGGGCAGCACGCCGGCGCTGATCGCATGGATGCGCGCCACACGTTCGCTGCAGCCGGGCTCGCTGCCGTGTCTGCGCTACACCTCGTTCGGCGGCGAGCCGCTCCCGCTCGCCTCGGTGCGGGCGTGGCAGGCGGCGGCACCGAACAGCGTGGTCGACAACCTGTACGGGCCGACCGAGGCGACGGTCGATTGCGCCGGCCAGCGGCTGGAACCGGGCGCGGCGGCCGTAGCGACGCCGGAGCGCGGTATAGCTGCGATCGGCGTGCCGCATCCTGGCACCGAGCTGGCGGTGATGAGCCCTGACCTGCGCCGCGTCGCGCTGGGCGAGCGTGGCGAGCTCGCCATTGCGGGCGCCCAGCTGAGCGCTGGCTACCTGGACGCACCCGAACTGACCGCCGAGCGCTTCCGCCGGGTCGAAGGCAAACGCTGGTATCTGACCGGCGATCTCGCGTTGCAGGATGCGTCCGGCATGTTCCACGTGCTGGGACGCGGCGACAACCAGATCAAGTTCCTCGGCCATCGGGTCGAGCTCGAGGACATCGAGGCTCACGTGCGGGCGATCGCGCGCACCGACCAGGTGGCGGCGTTGGCCTGGCCGGTCGAGGATGGCGTGGCGCAGGCGATCGTTTGCTTCGTTGCCGGAGCCGCGCTGGAACCGACAGCCATTCGGCGGGCATTGCGCGACCGCGTACCGGCCCATATGGTGCCGAGCACGATCCATTCGGCTGCGAGCCTGCCGCTCACCGGCAGCGGCAAGCTCGATCGGCACGCGCTCGCCGAGCGGCTCGCGGTCGATGCTGAAGGAAAGCGCGGCGACGGCGCCGCGGTGGGGAAAAGCGGCGAAGCCGCCGCAGTGGAGAACGCCGATGTCCGCTGCTGAGCGCACGCAGCAACCAGCGTTGCCCGCAGCCGGCGCGTTCCATTGTTTCCTGTGCTTCTTCGATGCGCCACAGCGGCACGTCGAGTTGCGGCAGCACTTCGCTTTTGTGTTCGAAACGTTCAGGATCGACCGATGAATGCAAGCGATCTAGACAAGGTTCGTGGGTTCGTTGCCGGCATGCTGCGCGAGCACGACGACCATGGCGCCTTTTCCGACAGCGAATCCTTGATCAAGGTCGGCCGCCTGGATTCGCTCTCGGTGGTGAAGCTGGTGACCTTCCTCGAAGGCGACTTTGCGGTCGACTTCGGCGAGGTCGAATTCGATCCGCAGCGGCTGGATTCGGTGAACGGGATCGCGACTGTGATCGAGGAGTACCGCGCGCTGCACTAGCCGCGCGTGTTCGGCGAAGGCAACCAGCGCCGCACCCAGGATTCGGTCGCACTGGCCGGGCCGAGGAAATACGAGATGCACTGCTCGCCCGCCGCATAAGGCGGCCAGCGCAGCAGCAACACGTGCGCGCGTGGCAGGGCATGGAACGGCATGCCGGGAACGAGGTGGTGCAGCAGGTGGTAGCCGTTGTGATGCGGATGGATCAGCTGCGCCAGGATGCCGTCGAACGGATGGTTGCGGCTGAAGCCGATGAGGCTTCCCGGAACGAGACCGACGTGATCCGAAATCTCGCGAAATGTCGTGATGGGATGAAAGACCAGCACGCGCGCCGCGATCCACACGCCGGCGAAGACGAGCGCGCTGCCGGGCCCCGCAGCGAAGGCGATGAGCCCCAGTACGGCGCCCCACCAGCCGGCCACGCCCAGCAGCGCGCACCCCGACATGCGCGGAAGGTGACTGAACAGGGAC
>JBOIEI010000845.1:0-3035 GCA_050741055.1 Burkholderiales bacterium
CATCGGCGCTGCTGCTGCTCCGTGACATTGCCGACCTCCTCAGCTCGGGAGCTGCAATGTTACGCCCCGCCTATACTTTCCCGCTTGCAGTAGGCCATCGTCTCGAACTTCGCAGCGCGTCTTCGAAGGGCGATCTGCATGTTCGCCGCTCAAGACTCTAGCCGTGAGCCGCCCCGCAGCCGCCGCCGCCGGCGGTCTCCATCACCACGCGATCGCCTTTGCGCAAGACCCAATGGTCGGCAGGATCGATTGGCTTGCCGTTCAGCGTGAGCGCGCCCACCCTGCCCGGCCCGCCGCCGAGAATGCCTTTCGGCGCCGAGCGAAAGCGCGTCATGATCATGGAAGCAACCATCGGCGTGTCGGCGGTCACTTCGATCTCGAAGCGCAGCCCGCCGCCGCCGCGATGCGCGCCTTCACCGCCGCTGTCGCGCCGGATGCTGCGCTCGACGACGCGCAGCGGCGCCTGCTGCTCGAAAACCTCGATCGGCGAGTTGCCGAGGTTGGACGGAAACGAGAGCACCGAATAACCGTCGCGATGCTGCGTGGCGCCCTGGCCCGCATTCATGAAACAGATCGACGAGAACGCCCGGCCATGATGCTCGCCCGCGACCGTGATCGAGGAGTTGGACGAGCCTTCCGCGACTGCACGCTCCGGCAGCGCGGTCGCGAGCGCCATGATGATGGCCGGTACCATCATGTGGCCGATCATGCCGCGCCCGCCGCTCGCGGCAGGAAAACGCGGATTGAATATGGAGCCGAGCGGCGCCGAGGTGCTGATCGGAACGAAGCTGCCTTCGTTGTTCGGCACGTCCGGGCACAGCAGCGCCTTCACCGCATACGCGGAATAGGCAAAACAGTAAATTGGCACGACGTTCACGGCCCGCGGCACCTGCTCCGACGAGCCGCTGTAATCGATCGCGATGCGTTCGCCTTTCACCCGCACGGTGCAGTTGATGACGATGGGCTCCTCGAAGCCATCGTGCTCGAGGCGGGCGTGATACTCGCCGTCGGGAACGGCTCGTATCGCCTTGCGCATGGCCGCTTCGCAGCGGCGCCGGATCTCGCTGCCGAGCGCGGCGAAATCGGTTTCGCGCACCAGCGGCTGCACACGCTCTTCGAGCATCTTGCAGGCCGCGACCTGCGCCCAGATGTCGCCCAGCGTCATCTCCGGCACGCGCACGTTCTGCGCGATCAGGTCGAGCAGCGTCTTGTTCGGCACGCCGTTGTCGATCAGTTTCAGGCGCGGGATCTGCAGCCCTTCCTCGTACAGCTCGCGCACCCCGGCGTTGCGCAGCCGCCCGCCGATGTCGGGCATGTGCGAAACCACCGCCGCGAAGGCGACGATCTTGCGCTTGTGGAAGATCGGCATGGCGATGCTCACGTCGTGGATGTGGCCGGTGCCCATCCACGGATCGTTGGTGATCATCACGTCGCCGGGCTTGAGGGTGTGCGCGGGAAACACGTCCAGAAAGTGCCGCACCGTCGCGGGCAGGGAGCCGATGAAGGACGCGATCGACATGGTGGACTGCGCGAGCGAGCGCCCTTCGCCATCGGTGAGGACCACGGCGAAATCGTTGGCTTCGCGCACCAGCAGCGAGAACGAGGTGCGGATGAAGGCGGTGGATGCCTCGTCGACCATGGCGACGAGCCGTTTCCACTGAATCTCCAGCGCGATCGGATCGAGTCCCACTTTCGCGCCCGCGCTGCGCGGACGCGATGCGGCCTTCTGTTTACTGTTCTGTTTACCGGTGCGATTCGATTGGGGCGAACGGCTCATCTCACAACTCCCTCATCAGAACGCTGACAGTGTAGTCGGGCAGGATCTCGACTTGCGCGGCGACCGGCACAACCAGCGTCGATTCGCGCTCTTCGAGGATGAGCGGGCCGGTAAGCCGGATGCCGGGCGCGAGCGAATAGCGCTCGTACACGGGCACTAGGGCGTATCGCTTCCTCTGCGGCAGGAAGATCTCGCGCTTGCCGCGCAGGTTCGGCTTCGATCCGGCGCGCTCGTCGCCCCAGGTGAAGCGGTGGCTTTTCACAGCCGAGCGCCCGGTGAGGCGCCAGGTGATGACCTGGGGCACGGCGTTCGGCACGAGGTGACCGTATAGCTGGCGGTAGCGCTGCTCGAACTCGCGCACGAGCGGTGCCGCCGTGGATCGGTCGATGCGCATCCAGGGCAGTGTCACCGAGACGTTGTGACCCTGACCCGCGTAGCGCATTTCGGCGCCTATGTACCACTTGATGCCGGCGCCGGCGTCGGCAGCGCCGGCCGAGGCAAGCTCGCGTTCGGCATCCGCGCGCAACTCCGAGTACACCTTCGACACGCGCGACCAATCGATGTCGCGCACCAGGGTCGGGTTCGACCAGCTGCGATCGACGCGCGCGGGCGCCGCGAGCAGCCCGAGGCAGGAGCCCGCGCCGGCGGCGATGGTGGCGAGCACGCGCGGAATACGCAGCTTGCGCGCGACCTCCACAACGTGCACGGGGCCGGCGCCGCCGGTCGCGACCATCGCGAATGACCGCGGATCGTGGCCCTTCTCGGCGATATGGATGCGCGCCGCGGCGGCCATGTTCTCGTTGACGATGTCGCAGATGCCGTAGGCCACCTCGGTGGCCGCAAGCTTGAGCTCGCCAGCGACCCGTTCGAGCGCGGCTGTCGCGAGATCTACCCGCAATTTCATCTCGCCGCCGAGAAAATTGTCGGGGTTGAGGTAGCCCAGGACGAGATCGGCGTCGGTGACGGTCGGATCCTTGCCGCCTTGTCCATAACAGGCTGGCCCAGGGTCCGCGCCCGCGCTTTCAGGACCGACGTTGAGCAGCCCGAGCTCGTTCACGTGCGCGATCGAGCCGCCGCCTGCACCGATTTCGATCAGGTCGATGCTGGGAATCAGGATGGGCAGGCCCGAGCCGCGCTTGAAGCGATGCACGCGCGCGGCCTCGAAGCTGTGGGCGATCAACGGCTCGCCGCCGACCGCGACACAGGCTTTCGCCGTCGTGCCGCCCATGTCGAAGGCGAGGATCTGGTCGATGCCGTT
>JBOIEI010000846.1:0-1504 GCA_050741055.1 Burkholderiales bacterium
CGCAGGCGCGACCGGGGAGCAACTGGCTCTGGCGCTCGAACAGTTCGCGCCACGTCGCGTGCTCCTGCGGCGTATAGCGCTCCCAGCACTGGTCGATGGTCCAGTCTGCTCGCTCGGGCCGCAGGCCCGCCAATGCGCCGTGCTTCACTCTTCGGGCCTCGCGTAGGCTTCGTCGGCTACGCGCGCGAGGTCGAGGTGCGGCAGTAGCTTGGTAGTCATGGCGTCTGAAGAACACCGCGGCGCATCTGGTCGAGCTCCATCGACTCGAATAGCGCCTTGAAGTTGCCCTCGCCGAAGCCCTGGTCACCCTTCCGCTGGATGAACTCGAAGAAGATCGGACCGAGCTGGTTCTCGCTGAAAATTTGCAGCAGCAGCTCGCCGGGCTTGCCGTCGATCAGGATCTTGCGTTTCTTCAGCTCCCCAACGCTCTCGCCATGGCCTGGGATGCGATGGTCGATGAGCTCGTAATAGGTGTCGATGGTGTCGAGCAGCTTCACGCCGCTCGCGCGCAGCGCGTCCACCGTCTTGAAGAGATCTGCCGCGCACAGCGCGATGTGCTGGATGCCCTCGCCGTGGTAGGTATCGAGATACTCGGTGATCTGGCCGGCCTTCTCGTTACCCTCCTCGTTGATCGGGATGCGGATCTTGCCGCAGGCGCTGGTGAGCGCCTTGCTCTTCACGCCGGTGACTTGGCCCTCGATGTCGAAGTAACGAATCTCCTTGAAATTGAAGATGCGCTCGTAGAAATCGACCCACTCCCTCATGCGGCCTCGGTGTACGTTGTGGGTGAGGTGATCGATGTACAGGAGCCCATGTCCCGACGGGTCCAGCGTCGCACCGGGCAACGGCTCGAAGTCGACGTCGTAGAAACCGATGTTGCCGATCTCGCCTGCTCTCGAGCCGTTCTTGCCGCGCCAGCGGTCGACGAGGTAGATGAGCGAGTCGCCGACGCCCTTGATCGCCGGGATGTTGAGCTCGCCCGGTCCGGCCTGGTTCGCGAAACCCCAGCCGCCAAGCCTGGTCGCGCGCTTATAGGCGTGCGCTGCGTCCTGCACGCGAAAGGCGATGGCGCAGACGCTCGGCCCGTGCAGCCGAGCGAAGCATTGCGCAAACGAGTCGGGCTCGGCGTTGAGGATGAAATTGATCTCGCCCTGCCGGTACAGGGTTACATCCTTGTGGCGATGCCTTGCGATGGCGGTAAAGCCCATGCGCTCGAACACCTTGGCCATCGCGGCCGGATCGGGTGCGGCGTACTCGATGAACTCGAAGCCGTCGGTACCCATCGGGTTTTCCCAGGGGGTGAATTTCATCTCGCTCTCCTGAGCCGATCCCGGGGATGTCCCAAATTCCGGATCGAGTCGCTCACGCCGCTGACCGAACGTTTGTAGTTCGGGTTTCCAACATGCCGCGGGCCGCGACGGACGGCTCGCCGTCCCCCTGCTCGGGTTACCTAGGCATCAGCCGATTCCAGCGCCTTGTGATTGCGTTCCTCATGGCAATGCAC
>JBOIEI010000847.1:0-2538 GCA_050741055.1 Burkholderiales bacterium
GAGCAGGGGGTGATCGGGCCGACGCCGCACCGTCCCGGCGGTCCGCCGATCTGGGGTGGCGGCTCGGCGACCGAGGCCCTTGCGCGGGCCGGCAAGCACTTCGACGGCTGGTTTCCGACCGGGCCCGACTCCAACACGTTCGGCGGGCACTGGCGGCAGGTGCAGGCGGCCGCGCGCGAAGCCGGCCGCGATCCGCAGGCGCTCGATGCGGCGATCTACCTGACGCTGGCCGTCGACGAGAACGCGGCCAATGCCGAGGAGCGTCTCAACGGCTTTCTGTCCGCGTACTATGGCCAGCGGCCCGACGTGCTGAGAAAGCGGCAGGCCTCGTTCGCCGGCTCGATGCAGGCCGCGGTGGAGTGGATTCAGGGCTACGTGAACGAGGGGGCAAGGCACCTCGTGCTGCGCTTCGCCGGCGATCACCAGCACAATCTCGATCGCTTCGCGAAGATCCGCGACTCGTTGCGTGGGTAGCAGGAGGCATACGCAACAGTCGCGTCATGATCGATCCTGGAATCCCGCCGGCGCGGGAATGACTACGTTCGTCATCCCCGTGAAAACGGGGATCCAGAAAAGCGGAGAGAATCAGGCGCCCGCAGTGCTCGCGGCCCACAGCATCTGCTGCGTCTGCGCGAGCAGGCGGCCGCCCGCGCTCCATACGTTGGTGAACTGGTCGACGTAGCCGTTCTCCATGACGGCTGCGCGCGATTCGAGCAGCGCGTAGTCGCTGCCCGCCGCGGCGTAGTCGGCCGCAGAGGCGCGAAAATACACCGAGAACGCCACCGTCGAGACCGGGAACTGATCCGCCAGCCGTATCCAGGGTGATGGAAACGGCGTGTCGCAGAGTGCGGTGAGCGAGACCGCGTCGAGCGGCCGCGGCTCGGCATCGCGCAGCCACAGTAGCGCGTCCATCGACTCGGCGCCCGAGAACAGCATGCCGGTCACTGGCTTGAAGACATACTGCTCGATCCAGGGCACGGGTGTTCTCGGATTGACATAGGTCTGCACGGTGTCCGGCGGCGGCACCTGCGGGACGCGGGCATCCTGCAGCGTCGTTCCGGTGCGCGGGCTCGACAAGGTCACCTGCGCATGCGCGCAGATGCGATCCCGCTGCCACAGCTCGCTGCGCCAGAAGCCGACCGTGCGGTTCTGACGCAGTAGAAAGACGCGAGTCTCGAGCTCGCCGTCGTCGATCGGGCCCATGAAGACCGCATCGAGCGCGAGTGGCGCGCCGCGCGCGTCCGGCATGTGCAGCACGCTTCGGAGCAGCAATGCCGCCGTCCAGCCGCCGAAGGGGCCGATCGCGTTGCGGTAGCGATCGCTGGTGCGAGCACGATAGACGGCTGTGTTGTCGGCGCCGCTGCCAATCGCTTCCAGCTCCAGTGAGGCATCGAATGGATGCATGCGTTCCTTACCCTTTATCGAGGAATCCCGCGTATTCGAGGCCATACGGTTTGCCCGCCCGCTGCAGCCTCTGTTACGCTTTTCCGTATTGTCCGCAACGATGCGCGAGAACGCCATGCCGAGCAAGCTTCTGCTTCGAACCGCCGACAACCAGGCAGCGCGCGGCGCCGTGGTCGCTTCGCACCATGGCGACAACGCGCAATGGCGCGCACTGCGCCGCGAGGAGATTCTGGAGCCTGACTTGGCGATCGTCGATGCGCACCATCACCTGTGGCAGCGCGGGCGCAGCCGCTACCTCATCGACGAGTACCTGGCGGAGGCCGAAGGCGGTCACGCCATTCGCGCCTCGGTGTACGTCGAGTGCGGGTCGTTCTATCGCGCCCGTGCGTCCGAGCTGATGGCGCCGGTGGGCGAGGTCGAGTTCGCCAATGGGGTTGCGGCGATGGCGGCAAGCGAGAGCTTCGGCAGCACGCGGGTCGCTGCCGGCATCGTGGGCACGGCCGATCTCACCATCGGCGCGGAAGCGGCGCGGGTGCTCGATGCCCACATGGCGGTGGCGCCGGATCGGTTCCGCGGTATCCGCCTCATCGTAAAGTGGGATGCCGACGAGGAATTGAACAATGGCCGATACGTCATTCCGCGAAGTCTCATGCTCGATCGTGACTTCCGCACCGGTTTCGCGCTGCTTGGGCCGCGCAAGCTGAGCTTCGACGCCATGGTCTACCACACGCAGCTGCCGGAGCTCGCGGATCTCGCGCGGGCGTTCCTCGACACTACGATCGTGCTCAATCACGTCGGGGGTCCGCTCGCCGGCACGCGCAGCTACCTCGAGCGCAAGGATGAAGCGGTCGCGAGCTGGCGTTCCGGAATGGTCGAGCTCGCGCGTTGCCCGAACGTGTACGTCAAGCTCGGCGGGCTGGGCATGCCTTACCTCGGGTTCGGCTTCGAGAAGCTGGAAGCGCCCGCGTCTTCCGAGCAGCTCGCGCAGGCTTGGGGGCCCTACATCGAGCATTGCATCCAGGCGTTCGGCCCGAGCCGTTGCATGTTCGAAAGCAACTTCCCGCCCGATCGCGCTTCGGCCGACTTCCACGTCCTTTGGAATGCGCTCAAGCGTATTGCAGCGAAGTACTCGGC
>JBOIEI010000848.1:0-2693 GCA_050741055.1 Burkholderiales bacterium
AGCGCCGGGGGTGAGGCCGGGAATTCGCGGACCATGGTCCGCGCCGGCCGAACGGTGTCGGCGTGCATGCCGACGCGCGCACTGCAAGTGAGGGAGAACCCGTAGAGAACGGATGAAACTCCAGCTCAACAAAGCCCATTATCCCGTCACGGCCCTCGGCCCCGGCCGCCGCATCGGCATCTGGACTCAGGGCTGCTCGATCCATTGCCCGGGTTGCGTCTCGCTCGATACCTGGAAGCCCGATCGCAGCAAGTCGATCGAAGTCGATGCGCTGATCGCGTGGTGCAAGCGGGTGTGCGGCGGCGCGGCCGACGGAATCACCATCTCGGGCGGCGAGCCGTTCGACCAGCCGAAAGCACTCGGCGCACTGCTGGACGGGTTGATCCTTTGGCGGCAGGCCTCGGCACAGTCCTTCGACATTCTCTGCTACAGCGGCTACCGGGTGGAGAGACTGCGCAAGGAACACCCGCGCCTGCTGGATCGGATCGATGCGCTCATGTGCGATCCGTATGTCGAGAGCCTCGCGACCGAGCGGCCGTGGCGCGGCTCGGACAATCAGCGCCTCGTGCCGCTCACCGCGCTGGGACTCGAACGCTACGGCGCCTACGTCGATGCCGCCGGCGAAGAGCCGAAGCGCTTCCAGGTGGTTGCGGACGGCAAGCGCATCTGGTTCGTCGGTATTCCGCATCGCGGCGACCTGGAGCGGATCGAGCAGGCGTGCGCCGAGCGCGGTGTGTCGCTCGCCGCCACGTCCTGGCGCGCCTAGTGACAATGGGATCCGGCGCAGTACGCTCGGTAACGTGGCCGTGGGCCTGATCAAGCTTTGTCCTACTTGCGGCGCCGAGAATGCGCCGACGGCCGCGCGCTGCGGCTGCGGCGCTTTCCTGATCGGCGTCGATCTGACCGAGAAGTCGGTTACGACTTTGGCGAATGGGGAAGCGGACAACGCGCTGCCGGCGGTAGCGGAAGCGTCTGCCGCGACCAGTATGGCAGAAGGCGCCAGACACTCCCCTCTCCCTCCGGGAGAGGGGTCGGGGGTGAGGGAAAAATCGACTGCCTCCGTCTGTCCTTTCGCCGACTGCGCGCAGACCAATCCCCCCGAAAGCACGATCTGCGTCTACTGCAACCGGCCATTGATGGCGGCGGCTGATAGCCCGGCAATCGAGGCGGGAACGCCCGAAGCGTTCGGAGGCGCTGCACGATCTCAGGCAGGCCCCCCTGCCGTCACTCCCGCGCAGGCGGGAGTCCAGGCTATGCAATCGACTCTGGATTCCCGCTTGCGCGGGAAGGACGTGGCACCTACCGATCCAGCCACAGCGGCTGCTCCCGCGCGCCGCTCGCTGATTCGCCTGCCCGCCGCCCTCGAAGCCCGCTTCGTCATCGAAGAGCCGTTGCAGGCCGCGGGCGCCGAAGCGGACCTCTTCGTCGTATGCGACAAGGGTAGCGGCGAACGCGCCGTGCTCAAACTCTATCGCCACGGCATCGAGCCCAACACCGATGTGCTGGAGCGTGTGAGCCGCGCGGCGCCCGATCAACTCATTCATCTGCTCGAGCACGGACGCGACGAAGGCGTGCCCTACGAGCTGCTCGAATACTGCGAGCACGGATCGCTGCGTACGCTACTCAAGGCAAGACCCGTGCCGCTGGAGGCGGCGCGCACGCTCTTGACCGAGCTCGCGGGAGCGATCGCGCATCTGCACGCCTGCGGTATCGTCCATCGCGACCTCAAGCCCGAAAACGTGCTCATACGCGGGCTGCTTCCGCTCGACCTGGTGCTGACCGATTTCGGCATCGCCTCGATGACGCAGGCGACCATGCACTACACGTCGGCCGCACGCACGCTGCGCTACAGCGCTCCCGAAGCCGGCTCCAACTGGGTCGGCAAGCCCACCGACTACTGGGCGCTCGGCATGATGTTGGTGGAAGCGCTTAGCGGCCGTCATCCGTTCGAGGGGCTGTCCGATCACGTGGTCGCGCATTGGCTCGTGACGCGGCCGATCGACGTGTCGGCCGTGACCGATCCGCGCTGGCAGACGCTATGCCGCGGATTGCTCACGCGCGATCCGAAGGCGCGCTGGGGCGCGGACGAGATCGAGCGCTGGCTTGCGGGAGACGATTCGCTCGCCGTCGCCGACGAGCGCGCGGCTCCGGTCGCAGGCGCGGTTTCGCCGTACCGCGTCGGCGAGCAAGACTGCCGCACGCCGCGCGAGCTCGCGGTCGCGCTTGCCGCCGACTGGGCCGCGGGCGTGAAGGATCTGAAGCGCGGCATGTTGCGCGCCTGGCTGCAGAACGACCTGCGCGATCAGAACCTCGCCCGCGCCGCGGCCGACGCCGAGGAAGCGCTCGAAATCTCCGACGACGAACGCCTGCTGCGCCTGCTGCTGCAGCTCGATCCGGCGCTTCCACCGGTCTTCAAGGGTTACGACATTTCGGTCGCCGGGCTTGCCGCACTCACGCGCAAGGCGCTCGAAGATCACAACGAAGAGCGCCAGACGGTAATCGAGCTGCTCGACGGGCGCATCCTCGATCGTTTCCCGGGCAACGCATTGCAGGACGTGCACGCGCGCTTCGACGCAGCGAAGAACGAATTCGAGCGCGCGCTCGAGACCGCGTTCGACGCCGGCGCGCCGCGCGAGCTCGCGCCCGAGGGCCGCGAGTGGCAACTGCGCATGCTGTTGTTCGTGCTCGAACCG
>JBOIEI010000849.1:0-2753 GCA_050741055.1 Burkholderiales bacterium
TTCGCCGGCGGCGATGCCCACGGCCTTTGCCGGCCCATCGGGGATCCTCGTCATCGCTGCCTGATAGGCCGCTTCGATGGACCTTTGCTGCGCGGGGATGAGCTTCGCCAGCGCAGCCCGATGCGCCGCAGCCACGGCGGCATCCACGGAGGCATTGCGCGCAGCATCGGGTTCGAGCGCGACAGCAGGATAGCGTTGCGTGACGGTATTCACGGCATCGTATGCTGCCGTTTGCACGAATGCCATCACCCGGATCGCCGGCGGCGTGCCAAGCTTCGATTCGGTGACCAGCGCGTCGGACCTGACGTTCCAGTCGAGAATCGCGTCGGCGCGCGCCTCGGGCGCCGGGAAGCCGAACAGCGTGGCCGCAAGGGCAACACACGCGGCAATATCTCGTTTCGTTTGCTTCATCGTCTCGCTCCTGGGTCAATGCAACGCGCTGCAGCCTACCCGCGCCTCGTATTCCTCTCATTTCGAGCGGACGTTCGATTTGTATCGGACTTGTTTCAGCCGAGCGTGCTGCTGCACCGTGCCTTGGAGTCTGGTTGCAAATCGGAAACGGCAAAGAATCGCCCACGCATCACGTCCGAAGATGGATCGTGGCTCCAGGCATGCTAAAGTCTGCTTCTTATTTTTCGAATGCTTGGCATGAATCTGTCAATAGTGATCATCTGGGTCGCAGCACTGACCGCAAGCACCGCTGCCGTTGCGCAGGACAATGCGCTATCGGCATATCCCGCCAAGCCGATTCGCTTCATCGTGCCCTTCGCACCCGGTGGCGGGCTCGATATCACCACGCGCCTCATCGGGCGGCAGCTCACGCAAAAATGGGGGCAGAACATCGTCGTAGATGCGCGTCCCGGTGCAGCGACCATCGTCGGCACGGAAATCGCATCGAAAGCCGTACCTGACGGCTACACGATACTGATGATCACCACCACCTTTGCGATCAATCCCAGCCTGTATCCGAACCTGCCCTACGATCCGTTGCAGGATTTTGCGCCGGTCACGCAGCTCAACTCGCAACCCAACGTCCTCGTCGTCAACGCGCAAGCACCCGCGAAGACGGTAACGGAGCTGATCGCGCTGGCCAAATCCAAGCCGGGCGAGCTCACGTTCGCGACACCGGGTGCAGGCTCGGCGCCGCACTTGTCGGCCGAGCTTTTCAAGCGCATGGCCGGCATCGACATGACCCATGTTCCTTACAAAGGCATTCCTCCCGCCATTACCGATGTCGTCGGCGGTCGCGTGACGATGCTGTTCACCACCACGATTTCGGCGGCGCCGCACATCAAAGGCGGCAAGGTGAAGGCGCTCGCGATTACCGCCGGAAAACGGCTCGAAACGATGCCCGAGGTGCCGACCATAGGCGAGACGCTCAAAGGCTACGAGGCCGAGGCATTTCAGGCGATGGTGGCCCCGGCCGGCGTGCCGCGCGCGATTGTCGACAAGCTCGCGCGGGAAGTTGGCGCGATCGTGCGCGGACCGGAAATCACCAGGACCTTCGCGACATCCGGAGCTGTCGCCGTCGGCAGTACGCCGGCCGAGTTCGCTGCATTCCTGAAGGCCCAGATGGCAAAGTGGGGCAAGGTGATCAAGGAAGCCGGCATTCGGCTCGAACGTTGATCGACGAAGGTTGCGGCATAGGAGCAACAATGAGCGCGCCCTGTTTTCCGCTGTACAAGCTCTCGAGTGTCGTGCTTGCGCTGGGACTCGTGGCAAGCGCCGGGCAAGTCGTCGCACAGGAACGCTATCCGGGAAAATCGGTGCGCTTGATCGTGCCGTTCGCACCCGGCGGCGGCGCGGATATTTCGGCGCGGACCATCGCGCAGAAACTGACCGAGCGTCTCGGCCAGCAGTTCGTCGTCGACAACCGGCCGGGCGGCGGCGGCAATCTCGGCACCGAATACGTGGCGAAGGCCGCCCCGGATGGCTATATGCTGTTGCTGGTATCGAGCAGCTACGGGGCGAACCCGAGCCTGTACAAGCTCTCGTTCGATCCGGTCTCGGGTTTCGAGCCGATCACGCTGGTGAGCCAGCAACCGTTCATCGCGGTCGTGCATCCGTCGCTGCCCGTGAAGTCCATCAAGGAGCTCGTGGCCCTGGCGAAGGCACGGCCGGGCGATCTCGCCTTCGCTTCTTCCGGCGCGGGTGGGATTCAGCACCTTGCGCTCGAGTACTTCAAGAGCGCCGCCGGGGTCGACATCCTGCACGTGCCCTACAAGGGCGGCGCGAGCGCGCATACCGATCTCATGGCGGGCAACGTGCAGATGACGTTCGGAACCATCCTTTCGACATTGAACATGGTGCAAAGGCAAAAGGTGCGTGCGCTCGCGGTAACGACTGCTCAGCGCACGCCGGCGCTGCCTGATGCGCCGACGATGATCGAGGCGGGCATCCCGGGCTTTGTCGTCACCGGCTGGTACGCCGTACTCGCCCCGGCGCATACGCCCAAGGCCATTACCGCGCTACTCAATCGTGAGATCGTCGCGTTGCTGCGAGCGCCCGATGTCAGGGACCGTCTGGCGAAGGAAGGCAGCACGGTCGCTGCGAGCACGCCCGAAGCACTGACCGAGCACCTGCGCAGCGAAATCGCGAAATGGGAGAAGGTGACGCGTGTCGCTGGCATCAAGCTCGACGCCACGCGTTAGCTCAACATATGCGCCGCCGCCAATGGCGGCGGCGCGCCGCCTATTCCGGTGGTTTGCGATTCGCGTCGACCAGCTGCATGCGCCAGCCATCCGGATCGCGCA
>JBOIEI010000850.1:0-10842 GCA_050741055.1 Burkholderiales bacterium
GGATGGAGGACCTCGATCCACCGCGAGTCGTTCCCCGCGCAGCCGACGAGATACTGCGCGCGCTCGAAGCCTGCGGCATGCAGTGGGACAGCGCGGTCGTCTGCCAGAGCGCGCGCAACGACGCCTACCACGCCGCGCTGCACCGCCTGCGCCAGGCGGGGCGCGTCTATCCCTGCGGCTGCAGTCGCCGCGAGGTCGCCGACTCCGCTGTCGCGGGCGCCGAAGGCCCCGTCTATCAAGGGACCTGCCGCGGGGGCATGGCGGGATCGAGGACGGCGCGGGCGCAACGGCTCGACACGAGTGGCACTACGGTTGAGTTCGATGACGCGCTGCAAGGAAGGGTCCTGTGCCGCCTGGACCGGGAGTACGGAGATTTCGTGCTCTACCGCGCCGATGGCGTTTACGCATATCAGCTGGCCGTTGTCGTGGACGACGCCGAGCAGGGCATCACGGACGTCGTGCGCGGAGCCGACCTGCTGGGATCCACGCCGCGACAGATCTACCTGCAACAACTGCTGGGGCTGCGTCGGCCGCGCTACGCGCACCTTCCGGTAGCCGTGAGCGAGCGCGGTGAAAAACTCGCGAAACAGACGTTTGCCGCCCCGGTCGATGCGGCACGACCGCTGCCGGCACTCGTGGCTGCGCTGACATTTCTTGGCCAGCAACCCCCGCGCGAGCTCGCGCGCGCGACAGTCGGGGAACTCTGGGAATGGGCGAAGAAAAACTGGAAACTGGAGCAAGTGCCGCGAGTCACATCGGCGCCCGTTCCGGCCAACGCCTAGGGTCAAGGTTCAAGATTCAAGGGTCAAGGTTCAAGATTCAAGGTTCAAGGAAAAACCCTTGTACCTTGTACCCTGTAACTTGTGACTTGTGACTTGTACCTGCGGGAATCACCAAGCAAAGGGATCGGACTGCGCCGTCGGCAGGTCGGCGTGGCGCCATGCCGCGATGCCGCCACGGTACCACATGACGCCGGTATAGCCGAGGGCGATCGCCCGCAGCGCCGCGTTGTAGGACAGCCAGCATTCCGCGTCCACGCACAGGAACACCAGGGGGCGTGCCTTCTCTCCGCCCGCGAACTTGGACATCGCCTCCGCGAAGCGCTTTTCTTCGTCGCGGCTCATGTCCCCCGCCCCCGCGCCGCTCATCCAGAATGCCCCGGTGACGGTGAGGTGCGCCCTGCCGCCGAGCACATCGATGACGAACGGACGCGGGTCGCGCTCCAGCAAGGCCTTCAGCTCTAGGGTGGTCACGACCCTGCCGCCCGGGATCCCGAGCGGCGTGGGCGAGTGGTAGCGCGTGGTGCGGAATTGCGCCGTCGGAGGCACGCCCCAATCACGGTCTTCCTCGCCGTAGGCGACCGGGTTGGCCGCCTGGGACAAGGCATGCCCGGCATGCAGCGATGCGCCCGCAGCCAGCGCGGCAAGCACGGCGCAAAGCCACGCGCGCTTCATCGCGGGCGGGCCCGACTACCGCGGTTCGGCCGCGTGCTTTTCACGCGCAACCGGCGCCGCGGCGCGCAGCTGCTTTTTCGCGGCGGCGCGCGCGATCAACGCCCGCACCTTGACGGCCGCTTCACGACCCGCGGCTTCGCCCGCGGCAATGTTCGCCGCCTTCTGCGTGAAATCCAGCATCCGGGTGCGAACCGTGCGGGGCACGACCACGACGTCGGCGCCGTCCAGCTCTTCCGCCAATAGCGCGTAGCGCCCGCTGCGGCCGTAGCGCGCCAGCTCCCCTTGCGACGGGTCGCGGGCCTGTGCGAACCACGACACGTCCACCGCGACGACGATGTCGGCCCCCATCGCCCGCGCGATCTTCACCGGCACCGGGCTCGAGAGCCCGCCGTCGATGTACTCCTCTCCGTTGATCACCGGTGGCACGAACACCCGCGGCACGCTCGCCGAGGCGCGCACTGCCAGCCCGGTATCACCGCGGTTGAAAACCACCATGCGCCCGGTGCGGGCCTCGGTCGCAATTGCCGCAAAGGGCCGCTTGAGGCGCTCGATCGGCCGCTCGTCCACCATTCGGTTGACGAATTCCTGCAACGCTTCCCCCAGCACCCAGCCGCTGCCAAACAGCGTCACGTCTACCAGGTCGCCTTCCCGGAGCTCGAGGGCGACCTCTTCCAGCTCACGGCCGCTGCGACCCCCCGCGTAAAGCGCCGCAACGATGGCGCCGGAGCTCGCCCCGGTCACGATGTCGGCGTGGATGCCGGCGTCCTCGAGGGCCTTGATGACGCCGATGTGCGCGAATCCGCGCGCGCCGCCGCTGCCGAGCACGAGTGCCACCAATGGACGTTCGGACCGGAGGGGGACGATCGCCGCTTCGCTGGGCGCGCTGCGGTTGTCCGGGGGCCGCAGGGAGCACGAGCCCAGGAGAGCCAGCAAAAGCATGAGCGTGAACCTGGCAAGCATCGCGAAATTGTCTCAAAGCACGGCACCAGCGACAACCAGAGTGGGCGCGAGTTCCGGCGGCGGACCGGCCGCTCGCTGTCCGCCGCGGGCGGGTTGCGCGCCGCAACCAAAAACGCCAGAATGAACCCCCGTTTCAAGTCTCAGCAGGTCGCTCACATAACAAACGCACTTAGGAGGAATTCGATGACAATCAGCAAGCTTCCACTGGTACTGGCGCTGGCGGTCGGCGGCGCGGCGCAGGCCGTCGCCCAGGAAGTCGCGAAGGATTTCCCGACCCGGCCGGTCCGGATGATAGTGCCGAACGCGCCGGGCAGCTCGGTCGACACGCTGAGCCGGATCATGGGCACGGGCCTGTCGCAAGTCCTCGCGCAGCAGGTCGTGATTGACAACCGGGCCGGGGCAGCTGGCGTGATCGGCATGGAAATCGCCAAGGATTCGAATCCGGACGGCTACACGATGATCGCGGCTACGACCGCCGCCTCGACCATCGCCCGCCTGCTGCAAAGGAAATCCACGTTCCACCCCGTGAAGGACTACGACTATGTCGTGCAATTCGCGGAAACGCCCAACCTGCTGGTGGTCACTCCCTCGTTGCCGATCAAGTCGGTGGCCGAGTTGATCAGTTACGCCAAGGCCAACAAGGGCAGGTTCAATATGGCCTCGGCCGGCGCCGGGTCGCAAAGCCACCTCTCGGGCGCGTATTTCCAGCAGGCCGCCGGCATCGACTCCCTGCACGTGCCGTACAAGGGCGGCGGCGCGTCGACCGGCGCGGTGGTGGCCGGCGAGTCCCATTGGACGCTGACGCCGGCGGCAGCGGTAATGGGCCACGTCGGCGCCGGGCGCCTGCGCGCGCTCGGGCATAGCCTGCCCAAAGCCACCCCGCTGCTTCCCGGCATTCCGCCGATCGCCGATACCGTCAAAGGCTTCGACTACAGCGGCTGGCAGGGCTTTTTCGTGCCGAAGGGAACCAACCCTGCCGTCGTCGAGAAGGTGCGTGCGGCCACCATCAAGGCGGCGGAATCGCCCGAGGTGCGCAAGCAGTTCGCCAGCCAGGCGACCGAAATCGTGATCCGCGGGCCGGAAGAGTTTCGCAAGGTGGTGCAGCAGTCGCTGATCCAGAATGCGAAGGTGGTGGAAGCGGTGGGTCTGAAGGGCACGCGGTAGGGCCATGCTCGGTGGTGCTCGCCCGCGAATCTTCATCTATCAGCTATTCACCGGCGCATCGTCCGCCCAAAGCTCGCGCCGCCAGCGCCATGCGATGACGCCGGTGAGCCCAGCACCCGCGATGCAATAGGTCATCGCCATGGCGGTGAAACCGAAGTGGGCGATGAGGGGCCCGGCGATCAGCAGGCCCAACGGCAAGCCATAGATCGAAAATATCCGGATCCCGATCACGCGCCCGCGATAGCTTTCCTCCGAGTGCCGCAGCAGCACGGCCGACATCGGCACGAGGCAGAAGCTCTGCGCACACCCGGCCAGCACCAGCATGGCGACGCCCCAGGCAGCCGAATCGGCATAGGCGAATAGCGCCAGCATCGCGTACCAGCCGAGCGCGAACGCGAGCATCCAGCGCCCGGAGCGAATCGCATGGCCGCGATGCGTGAGGATGAGCGAACCGAGCAGCGCGCCGAACGAAAAGCCGGCGGCGAGGTAGCCCAGGCCGGTCTGGTCGGTGTGGTAGATGTCTTTCGCCACATACGGCAGGAGCCCCAGAGGGACCGGAAACGCGGTCATGTTCACCAGGAAGGCGAGACACATCGCAGCCAGCAGCAGCGGCGTGCGGCGCACGTAACGAAATGCGTCCAGCAGATCGTGCCAGTGCGAGGGCTTGTGCGCGGCGGGCGCCGCCCCCGGCGCCGGTTGCGGCTTGGCTGCGATACCCAGCGTGAGCATGAACGCCACCACGTAAAAGGCCGTGATCGCTACATAGGCCGGTCCCATGCCATAGGCGGCAATGAGACCCGCGCCGGTAAGCGCGCCGACCACGCGCGCGGAATCCGAGGTCGTGCGCTCGATGCCCATCGCGCCCATGAGGTACTCGGCCGGGATGGTCTCGCCCACCAGCGCATGGCGCATCACCACGTCCGAGGGCCGCACCAGGCTCATCGCAGCCGACACCAGGAACACGTACAGCGCATTCAGCATCCCGGTGAGCGCGAGGAGCAACAGTACCAGCGCTTGCGCGCCATAGAAGGCACGCATCAGGCACAGCAGGCGGCGATGGCCGATACGATCTCCCACCACGCCGAACATGGGAGAGAAAAAAGTGCCCGCCCATTGCAGCGACCCGAACGCCGTGAGCAGCATAACCGATCCGGTTTCGACCAGCACGTACCAGCCGAGAATGATCGTCTCCATCTCGAACGCCCACGAGGCGGCGAGATTGGACGGCCACTGGAAGCAGAAGCTGCGAACCCGAAAGGGTGCGAGGGCCGCCGGGATGCCAGGACTCGAAGCCTTCAACGTGCGTTGGCCGTCGCCTGCAGGCGCCAGACGTGGCTGCGCCAGTGCATGGCGATGAGCGCGGTGCAGGCGCGCCCCAGCGCCGGCGCCTGCGCAATCGCGCTCAAGCTCTCCTGCCTTGCTGCATGGCCCCTCCCGATGCGCTCGCCGCCGTCCTCAACGCGAGCCGAGCGCAGCAACTTGGCGGCGCTTCCCGGCGTCGCTCGCCGCGAGGCGAGCCGGCGCCCTTGCCACCGTTCGCTACGCCGCCTTCGGCGCGACGAGCAAACCGCGCACGCTGTTGCTTGCGATGGCGCCCGCCACCCATCCCGAAACCTTCACGTCCTCGATGAACGCCTTCAGGTACTCGAAACCGGCCGGCCGGCCCTTCGGCGTGCCCGCTGCCTGCTGCACCGAGGTGAAGTTGCCGTCGAGAATGCGCGAACCGGGCAGGTTCTCCTGGTCGATGATGAGCCGCGGCCGCAAGCCGGCGAGCGCGTCCAGCTTCTCGTCTACGAAGCGCCGGAACACGTTGTCGAAGCCCTTGTCGCGCACGAGCTGCGCGTGCTGCAGGTTGCGCGTGAGGTAGAGATCGTAGGCGCTGCGCTCGGTGATCGCGATGCGAATTCCCGGCCGGTCGACTTCCTCGATTGCTTGGATCGGCGAGCCCTTGGGGACGAGATAGGTCGACTCGATTTCGACGTAGGCCGCGGTGAAGTCGATCTCCTGCGCCCGTTGCGGCTCGGCGCCGAGCAGACCGACATCCCAGGCACCGCTACCGGCGGCATCGGCGAGCTTGCCCGGATTCTCGTAAGGCAGGATCCGCACCGGCGTGCCGAGGCGGCGTCCAAGCTCGCGGCCCAGATCGATCGCGACACCGGCCGGCTCGCCGGTGGCCGGATCGGTTCTCGTCAACAGGAAGTTGGACATGTTGACGCCGACGCGTAACGTACCGGTCGGCGCGAGCTCGGAACGCTCGGCGGCTGATGGCGGATTCACGGCGTTGCTCCTCACGGTGGATCGAGCACCGATTATTGTCCCTTGGTGTGCCGGTGACAATTGACATCCACGGCCCATGCACCGAGCGGATTCCGAGCGGGGATTGTGCTCGGACGACGTATCCGGGATAGTAGCTTCGAGACGCCGTGGCCTCGATGCCCGGCGGCACTGGCTGAGGAGAATAGCGATGCGCATCGTGCCGTCGGGCGACACCATCGGCGCAGAAATCCAGGATGTGGACCTGTCGCAACCGATGGGGGAAGAAACGTTCGCGCGCGTCGAAGGGGCGTTCGATACGCACGCGGTCATCTGCCTGCGCGGGCAACACCTCACCGAGCCGCAGCTGATCGCGTTCGCGCGTCGCTTCGGCGAGGTCGAGCGCATCTTCCTGTCGCAATACTCGCATCCGCAATATCCCGAAATCATGTACGTCTCCAACATCAAGGAGAACGGACGCGACATCGGTCATGCGGATGCCGGACGCGTGTGGCACACGGATATGTCGTATACGGCGCGGCCGCCGCGGGCGACGCTGCTCTATGCGATCGAAGTCCCGACGGAAAACGGCGTCGCGCTCGGCGAGACGCATTACGCCAGCGCGGCGGATGCCCACGACAGCCTGCCACAGGAACAGAGGCGGCAACTTGCCGGCCTGCACGCGCTGCACCAGGTCGCCGGACGGCGCGCGCGCACCGGAACGGGACAGCAGGATCAGGCGCTGCGACGCGAACAGCCCGCGGTCGTGCATCCAGTCGTTCGCACCCATCCGCGCACCGGCCGCCAGTGCCTGTACGTGAGCAAGGGCGAGTGCCAGGCCATCGAAGGCATGGACGGCGACGAGGCGGTCGCCTTGATCGAGCGGCTGGCCGATCGCATCGTCGAGCCGCGGTTTCGGCATACGCACCACTGGCAAGTCGGCGACGTGCTCATGTGGGACAATTGCACCGTTCAGCACTTGGCCACGTTCAACTATGAGTGGCCGAAGCACCGCCGACTGATGCAACGCATAACAGTCGGCGGCACTGCGAAAGTTTGATGCATAGGGTCTTGAGAAGCGCAATCCAGACCAAGCCGGTCGGCGTGCGAACCGATACCGAATTGCCAGCGCCCGAAGTCGAAGTACTGATCGAAGTGCCGCGCGGAAGTCATCTGAAGCGCGATTCGACCGGCGGCGTGAGCTTCGTCTCTCCGCTGCCGTGCCCATACAACTACGGCTGCGTACCGACCCATATCGGGCTCGAAGGCGACCTGCTCGACGCGCTCGTGCTGGGCCCCAGGCTACCGCTCGGCACACGGCTCCGCCTGAAGGCGTGGGGCGCGATCACGCTCACCGACCGCGGCCTGAGCGATGACAAGCTGGTCTGCAGCGCAACCATCCCTTCCTGCGCCGAATGCGAGCGCGTGTTGCGCTTCTTTCGCTTCTACGCGCGCTGCAAGGGGCTCATGAACGCCGTGCGCGGACGTCCAGGTCGCAATGCATGCGACGGATGGACCTCGGCAGCGCACGCACTGGCGCGCGCCCGGCCGCGCGATGCAAACTGGGCCGGGTCTTCCATCGAGTTCTGAGGACGCTGGCGAGAACGGCGCCCCAATGCCTCGGGCGGCGCTGCCTAGGCCAGCGGAGCGGAGCCCGCCTTGGAAGCAACCCGCGCGAAACTCTCGTACAGCGTCCAGTCGAGCGGATGCTCGGCGAGCGTCTGCGGATCCCACATGCGCCGCGACAACTCCAGGATGTCGCCGCCATAGACGTGCAGGCCGATCGCGGGCTTGTCTCCGATCGATTCGGCCACGTGCACGGTGTCTGCGAGCATGGGGAGGATCGCTCCGGGCTCGAGCGTGACCTCGCCTGCCTTGCGCAGGCCGCCAGGCTCGCGCCGATAGAGCGTATTCTTCTCGCGTCCCGACAGCAGCAGGATCATCGCCCAGGCGCCGTGATCGTGCGGCGGCGTGCGGCGGCCCTCGGGAAAGCAGACCTTCAACATGGTGAGATCGGGCGAGCGATAGAAGACCTGACGGGCGTTGCCGCCCACGCCCGAAACGTAGGCCAGCGCCTGCTCGATCTGCGCGATGCGGGCTTTCCAGGATTCCACCACCTCGCGCACCGCGCGCATCGGCTCGGCGCTCTGTGCGGCATCGGTACAGCGCGCTACCAGCTCGTGAACTTTCATTGCGGATCTCCCCAGACGGGCGTCATGCGCGCCGGGGGCGCGCGGCACGCTTGCTTGTCGGCGATGGCGAAGGAGCACCGTAGCACGAGAGGCCTGGGGCCGCAATCGCGCCGATCACGAGTGGCTCAGCCCTTGACGCAGACCACCTAGAACCCGGCACGGCGCACGCGAGCGCGCAGCGAATCGAGCTCTTCCAGCATGTCGGCCACCAGCGCGGCAAGCTCGGGCACCGCATCGAAATCGCGCTCCAGTGCCCGGATGCGGCGTGCGCGTCCGAGGTCGCGACTGCTGAAGCGCCATTCGGTGGCGCTGGCGCGAATCTCGCCGAAGGAGCCCTCGCGAACATGGCGTACGACCCACTCCGTGGAGACGGAACAGGCGCAGGCGAGTTCGTCGGCGCTCAATGCGGCGTCGTCCAGAATCGTGCCCTGCAGCAGTTCCTCGTCGTGCATGTCAGTTCTCCATGCCGGCGCGCGGATCGAATTCGAGATCGCGCGCCATCGCTTCGTACAGCTCCTTCGCGCGCGGCGTATCGGCCGGCGGCACGACCACCCGCACATCGAGCACCAAGTCGCCGGCCGGGTTCGCCGGAATCCCCTTGCCGCGTACGCGCAATTGGCGCCCGCTTTGTGCGCCCGGAGGAATACGGACGTTCAGATTCGCGCCATCCGGTAGACTCAACGCAACGACCGCGCCCAAGGCCGCTTCCCACGGCGCCACCGGCAGCGTCATTGTCACGTCAGCGCCCTGCGCTTGGAAGCGCGGATGCGGCTTGAAGTGCACTTCGAGCAGCAGATCGCCCGGCTTGCCCTCGCCCAGCCCGGGCCCGCCCTGGCCCGCCAAACGCATCAACTGGCCTTCCCGCAGACCTTTTGGAATCTGCACGTTGAGCGTGCGGGTCTCCAGCAGGAGCCGCCCTTCGGCATCGACCTTCGGCACACGCAGCGAAATCTGGCGCGATGCACCGCGATATACGTCCTCGAGGTCCACCAGGATCTTGGCGTGATGATCTTCGCCGCGCGCATGCAAACCTTCGGCTCCGAATGGCTCGCCGCGCGCACGTGCGCCACGGGCGCCCATGCGGCCGAACAGCTCGGCGAAGAAATCGCTGTAGTCGCCGTAATCGCCGGCCCCGGCGTCCGGGCCGCGGCGACCGGAGAATTCGAAACCGGCATCCCAATCTGGCGGCGGGCGGAAATCCTGCCCCGGCTGATACGCGCGTCCGAGCTGATCGTAGGCCGCACGCTTCTCCGGATCGGAGAGCACCGTATTCGCCTCGTTGATCTCCTTCATGCGCGTGTCCGCGTCGGGCTCCTTGGAAACGTCCGGGTGATACTTGCGCGCGAGCTTGCGGAACGACTTCTTGACATCGTCCGCGGTCGCATCCTTGGTAACGCCCAAGATCGCGTAGTAGTCCTTGAAATCCAACCCGCTCTCCCGTAATGGCGGCGCCCGGCCGGCGCCCGCACGCATTGATCCCGCGTTACTTGGTGGCCGTCGCAGCAAACATCAAGGCCATTGAATTCACGGGCCACGACCCGATTTTAAGTCTGGGCCCGCCTGGCGGGCATTTGGTCGGCCCGCTTGGCGGGCATTTGGTCGGCTCGCTTGGCAGGCTTGCAATTGGGCCGCCAGACGGGCTGTCTACCGGCTATGTAAGGAGAACGGACAATGTATGGGTCGTTGTTTCCGCGCGATGTCCTGGCTGAACTGAGCCGCCTGCAAGGCGAGGTTCAGCGGGCTTTCGATATCTCGCCCAGCATTCGCGGGCTGGGCCGCGGCGGGTTTCCGGCGATCAATGTCGGCACCTTGCCCGAAACGCTCGAGCTCTACGTGTTCGCACCCGGGCTCGATCCGACCACCGTGGAAGTGAACCTCGATCGTGGTGTGCTGAGCATCGCAGGTAGCCGCAAGACCGAGCTGCCGGCGCAGGAGCAGAAGGCCTCGGTGCACATCAACGAGCGCTTCCAGGGCAAGTTTCAGCGTGTCGTATCGCTGCCCGACGATGCCGACCCGAACGGCGTGAGCGCCGATTACCGCGACGGCATATTGCACATCCGGGTCAAGCGTCGCGAAGAGTCGCAGCCGCGCCGCATCACCATCCAGTAACGAAGGAGCATGCCATGAGCCAGACAAATGTCGTTCAGAGCCAGGACAAGCGCGGCAACGGGGCGGGCCAGGACGCAATCCCGCTTATGCCTCCGGTGGACGTGGTCGAAGACAACACCGGCATCACCCTGTATGCCGACATGCCGGGCGTACCGAAAGACCAGCTCAACCTGAACGTCGAAGGCGACGTGCTCAGCATCGAGGGCACCGTTTCGATCGCCATGCCGCAAGCCATGCAGGCGAGCTATGCGGAAGTCAACTCGTCGCAATATCGGCGCGTGTTCACGCTCAGCAAGGAGCTCGATCCGGGCAAAATCTCGGCCGAGTTCGCGCAAGGCGTGTTGAAGTTGCGCATTCCAAAGGCGGAACACGCGCAGCCGCGACGCATCGAGGTGCGCGCGAATTGATCGGCACTGCAAGCGAAATGCGGAGAAGCGAACCATGGTATTGAACGACGTCAGACAAGGCTTTGCATCGCTATGGGAGTCGGTATCGGAAGGCTGGCAACGCGTGCGCCAGTCGGCCGCCGGGGCGCTGATCCGCTTCATGCCGAGCGAGAACTCCGCCCTGCCCGGGAAGTCGGAAGTCGACGACGACTTCTACTTCCCGTCGCAGGGTTGGGCTCTGCTGGGCGGAGACGTGTTCGAGGACGACCAGCGCGTGCTGGTGCGAGTCGAGATCCCGGGCATGCGCAAGGACGAGATCAAGAT
>JBOIEI010000851.1:0-1853 GCA_050741055.1 Burkholderiales bacterium
TGGTTGGCACAGCATGGCGTGCGCGTCGCGTTGCAAGGGCATCAGCCGCTCTATGCTTCCGTCAAGGCCGTGTACGACACGCTCAAGCACCTGCGCGAGGGCGGGACGACCGCGGCGCTGAAAGACAAGGTCGCCTCCGAGGAGCTGCTCGACGTGGCGCTACGGCAGAAGGATTACAAGCGCTGGCAGGGTGAGTACCTGAAATGAAGTAGCGGTAATCCGGGCCACAGGAGGAGGGTGAGATGAAAGCTGCATGCGCATTGGCTGCGTTTGCTTTGCTCGGTATCGATTTCACACCGATCGCCTCGATCTTCAACGCTGGTGGACCTGGGGCTGGCAAAGCCGTAACGAGGCCTTGTCAGACGGCAGCCGGCTCGGCTTCGGTCGCAAGTCTGCGGATGTAAGCGACGAACTCGGGATCCTCGCCGCGCAGCAGCTCGGGCAGCGCCCGCCGGAAATCCGGCCGCGCGCACCATTCGCCCATGTAGTCTTCCCACGAGCGCCAGCGCCGCGCCTCCTTGTCGCTCATCGATTCTTCGTACAAGACGAGGTAGGCGCGCTCGAAGAGCGAGATCAGCATGTTGAACACGATGAGCTTGCGCTCGCGCTGCTCGACGGTGAGCTCGCCGGCAGATTCCGCCGAGAAAAGCCGCAGGTCCGGATTCTCCAGGGCAACCTTCAGGAACTCCTGATAGTTGTCCGAGAGCATCTGGTAGACCTCTTCGTCTTCGTTCTCGCGTGCCTTGCGCTGATCGTGGATGAAAACGGCGATCGCGAACGGCAATCCGACCACCGTGACGATGTAGCTCAGGAGCTCCCAGGTTTCGAGAGACATCTCGGATTATTTATCGCTGCAAGCGCCGGCTGCGGCCGGGCGGTTGCGTATCGGCATGAAGCTGCAAGCGGCATTGTAAGCTCCCTGTGCCAGCGTCTCGACTCCACTCAGCTCGCCGGCAGTGCCGGCATCTCCCTGAGCAACCGCCCATAACCCTCGATCCGCCCTGCGTAGCCGATGGTCTTCAGCGCCGCCCAGACGCTGAACTGCGTGCTGGACAGAACCGGTAGTCCGGTATCGCGCTCCAGCCGCTCGATGATGGCCATCGATTGCCAGTTGGTGCACAGAAACGCGATCGCCTGCGCTTCGGGGCAAGCGATGCGGCGGCCGAGGTCGCAGGCGCTCTGCACGTCGAGGCGGCCGATCTCGAGATTGTCCTCGTATCCGAGGCACTCGGTCTTGACGACTTCGATGCCGTTGGCACGCAGGAACGCGATCGCGATGTCGTTCACCTTGGTCGTATAGGCGGTGCCGAGGGCAACGCGCTTGGCGCCGAGTGCGGCGAGCGATTGCAGCAGCGCGGTCGATGCGGTGGTGGCCGGCTTGCCGGTGGCCTGCGCGATCCGCTGCGACATCTCGCGGTCGTAGCCCATGCCCTTGAGGAAGCTCGGCGCCGCGGCCCCGAGCACGATCACGTCGACATCCGCGCTCGCAAGCTTCTTCGATTCGCTTTCCAACGGATCCACCATCCCGGCGATCGACTCGGGATTCACTTGCGTGATCGGCAGGCGGGCGACGTGCAACGATACGTCGTGCGGGAGCGTCCGGTAGAACTCGACTTCGACGGTCGAGTTGGAGGAGGGGACCAGCAGGCCGATGCGCTTGGAGGCGAGGGACATTGTCATATACGCCTGTGAATAAGAAGGATGTTGAGTGTGAAACGTGAACGGTGAAAGGTGAAGGAGCGGTCCGTCGGTGAATTACACGCTGAACGCTTGGGCGCCCCTCACCCTTCACCTTTCACCCTTCACCGAGCTCACTTGTATTTCTTATTGACCAGAGACCCGATGTCCACGCC
>JBOIEI010000852.1:0-3209 GCA_050741055.1 Burkholderiales bacterium
ACATCAAGGCGGGCTTTCATCTGAAGGCCGAGCGTCGTGGCGACGAATGGATCCTGAACGGCGAGAAGTGCTTCATCGCCAACGGCAACATCGGCAAGCTCTTCTTCGTCGATGCGCGCTCGGATCCGAACAAGAACGTGAAGGACGGCGTCACGATGTTTCTCGTGCCGCGCGATACGCCGGGATTCCGCTCCGGCAAGGTGTTCAACAAGAGCGGCTGGCGTTTCTACCAGAATGCGGAGCTGATCTTCGACAACGCACGCGTGCCGCAGGCGAACGTGATCGGCCAGTCCGGGGGACACGGGAATCTGGACAAGGGAGAGCGCACCGGCGGCGACCTGTTCGGCGATCTCGAGCTCGCGGCCAATGCCCTGGGCGTATGCATGTCGGCATGCGAATCGGCCATGACGCTGGCGAAATCACGCACGCAGGGCGGCAAGCCGCTCATCGAGCAGCAGACGGTGCAACTGAAGATCGGCCGCATGAACATGCTGACCGAGGCGCTGCGCTCGTTCGTGCTGCGCGTGGCATGGGAGCACGATCAGAAGCTCGCCTCCACCAATGGCGGGTTCGTCATGAACTTCTCCACCGACGTGATCCAGGAAGTGACGCAGATCAACATGGATCTGCACGGCGCAGCCGGCTTCACAATGGACGCGCATGCCAGCAAGCTCGTGCGCGACGGCATCATCTGGACGCACCTGGCCGGTGACAACGTACAGCGGATGAAGGTCGTGCGCCGCCTCGCCAAGGCGACCAAGTAAACCGGCGGGAAAGCGCCATTTCGCGAAGCTGCCCGAAGGCGAGGCGTTAAATTCACCGGCATGTGGACCGGAATGGGCGGTCCAAATGATTGACGACGACTGCGCGAAGTGCCCAGACTGTCCGCGTGCTTGGAGGATACGATGTCCGATCTGACACCCGGTTAAAGAGCGTCCTGATGTTCCTGCACATGGACACCTCCAGAATCTTACGGTCTATTATCACGTGGTCGAAAGTTGTTTTGCCAAATCGACAAGCCTGATGACGCCTGAGGTGTTCAGGCGGTAGCACCCGCCGCGAACCAGGGCACGCCATACCCCGATGAACCCGCGTTCGAGCGGACGGTCGCAAGCGCGGCTTCGCTCGCTTGCGATGCCGCGCTTGCTCCGCTCCTCGGCCACCATCCAACGCGAGCGTTGGACGTCATACATTAGGAGACGTCTATGGCAGCAGCGGAACTACATCGCGGTCGTCTGATCGATCATATCCAGTTGGTAGTGCGCGACCTTTCTGCCAGCAAAGCGTTCTACGCAGCCATCTTTGGTGTCCTGAACGTCCCCATAGGCGGATCTGGTGATGATTTTTTCTGGGCGGACGAGCTATTCATTTCAACTGCTGATAGCAAAGCCGCGCAGGGGGTCCTGACCGGGCGCCATCACTTGGCATTCCAGGCGCAAGACCGCGCTATGGTGCCAGCGTGCTGTGGGGCGTGAGGTTGCTACCTGGCGGTCCCACCGGTGGGGTGTTCCAGGACGGAAAATCGATCGAATAGCTCGAGCGCACTGCCAACCCGCTCGACTGGCCCGCGCTCATGAAGCGGCTCGACGAGATGAACCCGTCGTACCGCGAGTAGGAGGTCGTACACCGACCATCAATCGACGCGATCTAGCGAAGCGCCCCCAACACGCCCCCTGTCGCATCACGGTTCTATGGCAATCGGCCTGCCTTTCGCAGATGACTTCTCGATCGACTCGAGCACGGCGATGCCGTTCACCATCGCCTCCGGCGGGACGAGGAAGCGACGGCCGGCCGCGATCGCATCGGCGAAGGCTTCCAGCTCGGCGCGTTCCTTGTCGACGGCCTCGAACGGGCTGCGCTGCGGCGCACCAGTCAATCCGCGGAAAACGAGCTCGGTGTCGCTGCGACTCTCCAGCCAGCCTTTGGTCCCCATGGCAGCGACCCGCCAGTAGTCCCCGGTGGCGAACACGGCCGTAAGACAGCCGCTGGCCCCGCGCGCAAAGTCGAGCAGCATCGCCGTGGTATCGTCCATGTCGATCTCAGGCGCAAGTGCGCGCTTCTGCGAGCGCGCGTAGACCCGCGTCACGGGACCGGCGATCCGGATCATGCAGTCCAGCGCATGGATGCCGCGCGCGGTCATGCCGCCGCCCGGCGCTTCCTTGCGCGTGGCGCGCCAGTTTCCCGCCTTGAGGCTGTGACCCGTCGGTCCGGAATTCTGTCCTTCCACGTGCAGCACATCGCCGATCTCGCCGGCCTCGATGCGCCGGACCATCTCGATGAACGCGGGCGAAAAGCGGCGATTGAAGCCGAGCGCGAGCGTCACGTTTCCTTGCCGGCAGGCATCGATGGCGCGTTCGGCGGTCTTGCGCGTGAGCGTGAAAGGTTTCTCCACGAATACATGCTTGCCGGCAGCGGCCGCCTGCACCACCTGCGTGCAGTGCTGCGAGTGGGGCGTGGCGAGGACCACTGCGTCGATATCCGGATTCTTCAGCACGCCGGCATAGGACTTGACGATACGGATACCCGCGCGCTGCGCCAGCTCGGCATGGCGCGACGGATCGCGCGAGATGCCGGTGGTGATGCGAATCTTGTCGCTCTCGCGCACCGATTCGAGCAGGCGGCCGCCCCAGCGGCCCAGCCCATAGATCGCGGCTCGTATCATCGTGTTTCTCCCTGGTAAACAAACTGGCGCAATCTACACCGTGACGCCGCTCGCACCAAGCCTGAATTGCAGCGCGTGTCGCGCCGCGTGCGCGAACGGTACACTTGGTGCGACGCGCATCGGGCCCATGCGGATAAGCAACCACCCCGTCCGCGCATAGCGCGTCCAGCCCCGCCTCGGCGAGGAGGGGAAACTGCTCACGCCTATGATCTGCGGATTTTCCGGAGATGCCATGGCCGACACCACAAGCCGTTACCGTTTCCTCCTCATCCACGCCTTCAGCCTGCCGCCGACTTCACCCTACCTGCATCGGCCCATCGAGGGCCCGAAGGAGCTGCGCCTGCCCAACTACGAGCTGGTGAAGCCGGTACTGGAGGGCATCGAATGGGATCTGCACCCGGGCCCGCAAGCGCCGTACGGGGACTGGGCGGTGGAGAACCGGGAAGAATTCGCTCTGGTCGCCGCGGGACGACTGCCGATCGTCAGGGAGGCCTGTAAGAGCGGCAAGTACAACGCCATCGTGCTGCTCGGCGGCGGCGAGCCGGGC
>JBOIEI010000853.1:0-5230 GCA_050741055.1 Burkholderiales bacterium
GTTCGATCCCGAAAAGCTGGGAGAACGCGCGGGGTCTGCGATTCAGGTCGAGCAACTGCTCGGCGACGAACCTTACATCATTCTCGTCAACTCGGGCGTCGAGATCTTCCTGCTCGAGAAGATCGCACGGCAGACGCTTCTTGCCCTGAACGAGCATTTGGGTGCCAGCCGAGATCTGCCGCCGCAGCTCGACTACGCTGCGCGACCGCAAGTTCAGTTCGTCTACGCAGAGCGCATCCAGACGGTGGCCGAGACGACGAGCCAACGGCCTCGATCGGGCGGACGGACGCGCGAGGTCCGGAAGCGGACCGACGACAGCCTGCCGATCGGGAAGGATTACGCCGGCATCGCTGCCATGCTGGAATCGCTCCGCCCCGCGCTTGCGGCTCTGGCGCGAAATTCCGAGGCGCTTCGCCGCACCATTGCCGATGGCCTCAAATGACCTTCCGATCGCGAAAGCCCTCGATCTCAGCCGCCTTGTAGCCGATCTCGCGCAACACCTCGTCGTTGTGCTCGCCCAGCTTGGGTGCTCGCCCGATGTGCGGCGGCGTCTCGGAAAAATTCCACGGCGAACCGTGCACCTTGAGCTTCTTGCCGTACTCGGGGTACTCGACCTCGGTCACGTAACCGTTCGCCAGCACGTCCGGATCGTTCGATGCTTCCAGCAGCGTGTTGATCGGCGCCGAGACGATGTCGTCTCCGCGCAATGCCTCGACCCACTTGTCTCGCGGGCCGGTCGCGAACAACTCGTCCAGCATTTTGAGGAGGCTCTGGCGCTTCTCGTCGGAGTTGATCACCACACCCAGATCGCCGAAGCCGGCGTTGGTCAACTGCTGGTAGAAACCGAGCGCGGTCATCGCCGTCTGCCACTTGCCCTTGCCGTTCAGCTGGAACACCAGCGGCTTGCCGTTCATGTCGTTGAAGCTCGCGCTCATGCCCGGCCGCTCCGGTGTGCCGGTGATGCGCGCCTGGCCGGTGACGGGATTGCGATCGCGCCACATCGCGGTCGTCAGAGTCCAGCCCATCAGCCGGATCTGGCCGCCCAGCAGCGAGCAGTCCACCTTCTGGCCGACGCCATGCGTGCGCGCGCAATGCAGCGCGGCCAGCATGCCGCCGAAGGCGAGGATCGCGCAGGTCTCGTCGGCCACCGACACGATCCCCGTGCGCAGCGGTTGGCCAGGCGTCGAATAGGCCTCGGCGATCCCGCCCAGCGCTTGCGCCATCGAGTCGGTGCCGGGGAGCTTCGCATGCGGGCCCTTGGGGCCGTAACCGGAAATCGAGACGTAGACCAGCTTCGGATTGACCTTGCGCAGTTCCTCGTAGCCGAAGCCGTTCTTGTCCGCGGCGCCGGGACGGAAGTTCTGGCCGAAGATGTCGGCGCGGGCGACGAGCCGATGCAGGATCTCGCGCGCCTCGGGCGATTTCATGTTGAGCGTCACGCTCTTCACGCCCCGGTTGTTGGTCTCGAAATACGTGCTCGGCAGGCCGGGGTAGATGCTCGAGCCGCGCGAGTTGTCGCCCTTTTCGGGCACTTCGATCTTGATGACTTCGGCCCCCAGGTCGGCCATGAGGACATAAGGAACGGTTCCTGCCTGCGCCGTCGAGCAGGCAACGACCTTGACACCGTCGAGCGGACCGCGTGGTTGCGTCATGTGAGCACCCGTGGGAAGTTGAGCAGCCACGCCCGGCCTGGCGGCGTCCACAGTCCGATCGTCGAGCCGTGCGCGGTAAGTCAGCCTAACACGGCCCACGGGCCCGGCCAACGCGCTCAGGCGCATAATCGCGCTTCCAGACGCCCGGGAGATCGGCAACGGTTCCGGGCCAATAACCGATCGTTGCTCAGGAGGAGATCGTGATGAAGCTGACCGGGTATGTCGTTTCAATCGCACTGGCCGTGGCGGGCGCCAGCGCAGGCGCGCAGGGATGGGTGCCGACCAAGAACGTGGAGATCGTGGCCGGCTCGGCGCCCGGAGGAAGCAACGACCGCACCGCGCGCCTGATGGAGCTCGTGCTCAACAAATACAAGCTGGTGCCGGCGTCGATCACGATCATCAACAAGGCGGGCGGCGGCGGCAGCATCGCCTACACCTACGTTCATCAGCACCCCGGCGACCCCCACTATCTCGCCATCGTCGGCACCGGTCTCATGAGCAACCAGATCATCGGCGCGAGCCCGCTGGGCTACAAGGACTTCACCCCGATCGCGACGCTCATGAACGACTATGCGGTGTTCGCGGTCGCCACGCAGTCACCCCTGCCGAACGGCAAGGAGCTCGCCGATCGCATCAAGAAGGATCCGCGCTCGCTCACCGTCGGTTTCGCCAACGCCTTCGGCAGCACGCGGCACCAGGCGGCGGGTCTGTTCGTGAAGACGCTCGGCGGCGATCCGCGCCAGCTGAAGCCGGTCGTGTTCAAGGGCTCGGCACCCGCCATCACGGCATTGCTGGGCGACCACATCGAGTACGTCGTCGTGGGCGCCGTGAACACCATCTCCCACGTGGTCAACAAGAAGATGCGCGTGCTTGCGGTGGCCGCGCCGAAGCGCCTCGGCGGCCCGCTCGCCGACGTTCCGACCTGGAAGGAGCTCGGCGTCGATTTCACCTCCGGGTCCTGGCGCGGCATCGTGGGCCCCAAAGGACTCACCCCGGCGCAGGTCACCTACTGGGAGAACGCACTACGCAAGATGACCGAAGCGCCCGAATGGAAGGCCGACCTCGAGAAGAACTACTGGACCGACGACTTCAGCACGGGTGAAAAGCTGAAGAAGGATCTCGACGGGGAATTCGCCGAGACCAAGGCGCTCCTGGCCGACCTGGGGCTGGCGAAATAGGGCCGGCTCAGGCCCCTTCTTCTCCCTCCTTCGGTACGTCGCGCAGCAGCTTGATGCGCCGGAGGATGAACGGCACCGCGATCGACGCCACCGACAGTGCGACCAGCGTGATGCAGATCGTGCTGCCGACGAAGATCGAGGGATCGGCGTCCGAGATGGTCATCGCCTGCCGGAACGATTGCTCCATGATGCCGCCGAGCACGAGCGAGAGCACCATCGGCGCGAGCGGGATGTCGAGCTTGCGGAACACGTAGCCGATGACGCCGAAACCGAGCCCGAGGAAGAGCTCGAAGATGTTGCCGTTGATGGCATAGAGCCCGATGGTCGCGATCGCCAGGATGAGCGGCATGAGGATCCCGCCCGGAATGTAGAGCAGGCGCACGAACAGGCCGATCAGGGGCACGTTGAGGATCAGCAGCATGATGTTGCCGACGTACATGCTGTCGATCAGCCCCCAGACGACGTCGGGATTTTTCTGGAACAGCAGCGGCCCCGGCTGGATGCCGTACATGATGAAGGCGCCGAGCAGGACGGCGGTGGAGCCGCTGCCCGGGATCCCGAGCGAGAGCAGCGGCACCATCGCACCGGCGGTATCGGCGTTGTTGGCGGCTTCCGGCCCGGCAACGCCTTCGGGCGCCCCGGTGCCGAACTCCTCCGGATGCTTGGAGGAGCGCTTCTCCCAGACGTAGGACATGATGGAGGCGATCGTGCCGCCGGCGCCAGGGAGCACGCCGATCACGAAGCCGACCACGCTGCCGCGCAGGATGGGCATGACCGAACGCCGGAACTCCTCCCGGGTGAGCCAGACGCTGCCCCGCAGCTTGATGATCTCGGGCCGGATGCCCTTGGTCATTTCCTCCATCGAGAAGAGCACTTCCGAGATCGCGAACAGACCCACGACCGCGAGCACGAAGCCGACGCCGTCCTGCAGCTCCGGCACGCCGAAGGTGAAGCGTGGCTGGCCGCTTTGCAGGTCGATGCCGACGGTGGCGATCATGAGGCCGAAAATCGTCGAGATCATCGCCTTGGCCGGCGAGCGGCCCGCGAGGGTGGAAATCGCCGTCATGGCGAACAGCATGAGGGTGAAGTATTCGGCCGGACCGAACTTGAGCGCGAGTGCGGTCAGCGGCAGCGCGAAGATCGTGAGCCCCACCACGCCGATGGTGCCGGCGATGAACGAGGCAATGGCGGCGATGGCGAGCGCCGCGCCCCCGCGCCCTTTCTTCGCCATCTGATAGCCGTCCAGGGTCGTCATGACCGCGGAGGCTTCACCCGGCGCGTTGATCAGGATGGCTGTGGTCGAGCCGCCGTAGCGCGCGCCGTAGTAGATGCCGGCCAGCATGATCAGCGCCGAGGTGGGGTTCATTCCATACGTTATCGGAATGAGCAGCGCCATCGTGGCCGAGGGTCCGATGCCAGGCAGCACGCCGATGACCGTGCCGAGGAAGCAGCCGAGGAAGGTGTACCAGAGGTTGATCGGCTGCAAACAGACCGCGAAGCCGTTCAGGATGTGCGTCAACGTTTCCATGGGGACTGTGCTCGCGAATGACGGAAGGGATCTGTCGCGGCTAAAGCGGCAGCACGCCCGGCGGCAGCCGGACTTCGAGCTTCACGAACAGGAAATAGGTCAACGCGACGAACACCACGGCGCTGAGGATGTTCGCGATCCACCGGCGGCGGTTGAACCACATCATCATCGGCAGCAGGTAGAGCGTGGTGGCAAGGACGTAGCCCAGCCACTCGAACACCAGGTAGTAGCAGCCGGTCCAGAGGACGATGACGAGCAGCACGGCAATCACGCCGCGCTCGAATGCGGGCTCGGCCGGCCGCTCGGACTCCTCGGCCTTGGGTTCACGGCCGCGCCACAGTTCCAGTCCGAGAAACGCGGCCGCGATCAGCAGCGCGATACCGAGCAGGCGCGGAAACGCCTTCGGACCGAGCGGGTCGCCGATGGCGAGTACGGGGATCTGCGTGGTCGCATAGAGATAGATCACTGCGACGATCACGGTACAGGCAAAGATAACCCGGTCGGTCAGCATTCGTTCGACTCCTCCCGCATGTCTCGGAAAAACCGTGCGACGGGGGCGATTATGGCATCATGCGCGGGCGATTTGCGCGCCATCGCAGCGAAAGGTTCGCTGCAACGCGCGATCGGCGGCATCCGCCCGGGGGATGACGAGCTCGATCCGCCCGGCGCCGTCACTGTACTGCGCTCAACTCGAGGAGGAGTCATGGCTGCACCGAAGTACCCAGCATTGCGTCATTGCATCGCCGTAGGCGCGGCGGCGCTGTTCACAAGCGCGGCTGCCTACGCGCAAACCTACCCATCGAAACCGATCGAAGTCGTGATACACACGTCCGCCGGCAGCGGCGGCGACGTGCTCGTGCGGCGGGTCGGCG
>JBOIEI010000854.1:0-6711 GCA_050741055.1 Burkholderiales bacterium
GCGGCCCAGCTCCTGGAGCCGATCCTCGGTGTGTCGCTGCCCGTCGTCAACGTTCCAGGCGCCACCGGCCAGAGCGGCATGGCGAAGTTCCTGGCGTCGCCCGCCGACGGCTACACCATCCAGATCATGACAGGTGAGACGGTCGCGCTGCTTGCCACCAGGCAGCCAAAGTTCAAGTTCGACGACCTGATTCCGCTGGCAGTCATGATCAGGACGCCGTCCGGCTTCTACGTGAAGAACGACTCGCCCTGGAAGACCTGGCAGGACGTCGAGAAGGCGGCCAAGGAGCGCATGCTGAAGGTGGCGATCACGGGCTTCGGTAGCCCCGATGACCTCATCATCAACTTCTTCAAGCATCGCGGCCTCAAGCTGCAGGCAGTTCCCTACAAGGCGAGCGAACGCTATACCGCGGTGATCGCAGGGCACACGGATGTGCTCTACGAGCAGCCGGGCGACGTCAAGAGCTTCCTCGCGAACAACCAGATTCGGCCGGTCATCTTCTTCTACGACAAGAAGTTTGCGCCGTTCCCCAACACTCCGGTGACCGGTGAGCTTGGACTCGATGTCACGCTGCCGCAGGTACGCATCCTGGTGGTGAAGAAGGGCACCGATCCGAAGAGCGTGAAGGTGCTCGAGGATGCGATCACCAAAATAGGGAAGAGCCCGCAGTGGCAGGAGTTTCTGAAGACGCAGCATGGCGACCCGGCCAGCTACATGCCGGGCAACCAGGCATTCGAGTTCCTGGAGGGCTGGCTCAAGGACGCCCGTCAGATCATGAAACTGACCGGCATGAAGCAGGAGAAGAAGTAGTCAACCGCCACACCGCAGGCCGCGACGCAGGGCGCGTTCGCGTGCTTCGCCGCGGCGTTTCCGCATCATTATCCCGCTCATCGCATTCGCCAAGGGCTCGCGCATGCTCGCCAAGCTCGCGGACAGCGTGCCGTACTGGGTGACGCTGGCAGTCTCCGTCTATCTCTATAGCGTTGCGATGGATATCACCGCGCCCGGCACCGGTGACCAGCTTGGGCCCGACTTCTGGCCCAAGGCAACACTGATCCTGATGATGCTCGTATGCGTCGCCGGCATTCTCAAGGCGGTGGTAGGCCGCCGCGACCGTGCTGGTGCACCCGAGCCGGTAATCGAAGGCATGCCGGTCGAAGACGAAGCGGCGCCGTCCCAGCGTTATCCCTGGCTCCTGGGGATGGGCATCGTCCTGTGCCTTGCCTACGTGGTGCTGTTCGAAACTCTCGGCTTCTTTCTCGACACGTTCCTGTTCATGCTGGCGTTCATCCTGGTCGGGCGGTACCGCCGCATCGGGATCGCCATCGTGACCAGCCTGGTAGGCTCGCTGGTGTTCATGTTCGTGTTCATGAAGATCGTCTACGTGGCGCTGCCCATCGGCGAGCCGCCGTTCTCGTACGTCTCGCTGCTGCTCATGCGTCTTTTCGGCATCCGCTGAACACCACTTCCCATGCTCGACGTCCTCTCCAACCTGGGCACGGGCTTCGTCCACGTCTTCTCGGGGTACCACTTCATCGCTCTGATAGTGGGCCTGGTCGTCGGCATGCTGGTAGCGGTGCTGCCAGGCCTGACGCTGGTGATGGGCGTCGTGCTGGCCCTGCCGTTCACCTACGGCATGGACTTGACGACCTCGATCATCCTGCTCACTGCCATGTACATCTCCGGCACCTACGGCGGCGCCTTCACCTCGATCCTGTTCCACAGTCCCGGCGAGCCCATCGACGTGCCGCTGTTATGGGACGGCTTTCCCATGGCGCGCCGGGGCGAGCCGGCGAAGGCGCTGGGCTGGACGCTGTTCGCGGCACTGACCGGCGGCCTCGTTACCTGCATCGTGGCGGTGAGCCTCGCGGTGCCGTTCGCGCAGTTCGCCCTGCGCTTCGACTCGCCCGAGTACTTCGCGGTGGTGCTGTTCGGGTTTACGAGCGTCGTTGCGCTGGGCGGCGAGTCGCTCGTCAACGCGCTCATCAGCCTGTTTGTCGGCGTGCTGCTCGCCACGGTGGGCGTGGACGCTGTATGGGGCGTTGACCGCTTTACGTTCGACGTGCCGATCCTGCGCGACGGCATCGAGTACCTGACCGTGATGGTGGGCGCCTACGGCGTGGGCGAGATCCTGAACCGGCTCGAGCTCGGGTTTGCGACCTCGTCCTTGCAGGCAGCCGGCGGGAAGATTGCAACCCAAGTTCCCGCGCCGCGCGAGCTGTGGCAATTGCGCAGCACCTTCGCCCGCAGCTCGCTGGTGGGCGTGCTGTGCGGCATCGTGCCGGGTGCGGGCGCCACCATCGCCTCGTTTGTCGCGTACGGTGTCGAGAGCCAGTACGGCAAGCGACGCAAGGAACTCGGCACCGGCATCCCGGAGGGCATCGTGGCACCGCAGGTCGCTTCCACCGCCACGGTCGGCGGTCACATGGTGCCGCTGCTCACGCTCGGCATCCCGGGCAGCGGTGCCACGGCGGTCATCCTCGGCGCGTTCCTGCTGCACGGTCTGCAGCCCGGGCCGCTCGTGTTTCAAAAGGAAAGCGAAATGGTCTACGCCATCTTCGCCTCGATGTTCCTGAGCGTGATCGGCATGTGCCTGCTCGGGTTTTTCGCCATCAAGCTGCTGATCAAAGTGCTGTACCTGCCCGAGGCGATCACGGCGGCCTTCGTGATCCTGTTCTGCGTGATCGGCGCCTATTCGGCGCGCAACACCATCACCGACCTTTGGTTGATCATGATTTTCGGCGTGCTGGGCTACCTATTCGAGCGCTTCCGCTTCCCCATCGCGCCGATGGTGCTCGGCGTGATCCTCGGGCCGCTCGCCGAGCAGTCCTTCATGACCAGCATGATCAGTTTCCAGAACGACTGGACGATCTTCTTCACCCGTCCGGTGAGCGGCACCGTGATGTTCCTGTCCGTGCTGGCGCTCGTGTTTCCTGCATTCCAGCATCTGTACCGGCGCCACGCCGCGCGCAAGGCGCGCGAGGACGGATCCGATGCGGATGGGAAGGCGGCGTGACGGCAGGACGCATCGAGCGCTACGGCGAGGTGACTCCGCTCACGGGCTACACGCCGAGGCCGTCGACGCGAGCTGGCGGCTGCTGCTGAGAGCAATTGAAAGAGGAGGATGTGTTGAAACTCAATGCGGAAGAGCAGGCGATGCTCCGGGGCGATCTCGGACCGACAGTCCAGTGCGCGCTCGAGCAGCAGTTGAAGCTCGGCGAGTTCTATGGCGCCAAACGTTTCGTACCGGTGACGAACGTCCACATGATGGGGGACATAGAAGTGATGGGCGATGCCGGACTGGCGTACTTGTCGCGTCTTGCGAAAGCCGGCGCGCGCTGTGTAGTGTCGACGACGACGAACGCCCGCTGTTTCGATTTCGCCCATGCCGGCTCGCTGGGGCAGGACGGCGCCGAGGCCGAGAAGGAAAAGCAGTTGATCGGCCATCTGCGTGCCATGAACGTCATCACTACCGACACCTGCATCAATTATCAGACGATTTATCAGCCGCACTTCGGTGAGCACGTCGCATGGGGAGACACGGGTACGGTGATCTGGGCGAACTCGGTGTGCGGCGCCCGAAGCAATTTCGAGTCAGGTCCGGCCGCAATGGCCGCAGCGATGACACGTCGCGTTCCGGAATACGGCTTTCACCTGGACGAGTTTCGCCGCGGCAAGTTCGTAGTCGACGTCACTGCAGACCTTCAGGACCTCGCGGACTGGGGTGCGCTGGCGAAGCGCGTTTGCACGAATCACCAGAGCTATTTCTCGGTTCCGGTCTTCAATCGCATGGCACGCATTCCGACTGCCGATGAGCTGAAGCATCTGGGGGCCTCGCTCGCAAGTTACGGCTCGATGGGAATGTTTCACATGGTCGGCGTTACGCCCGAAGCGCCTACCCTGGCGGCGGCGCTCGGCGGCAATGCACCGTCGGAGACGATGACGATCAGCCAGGAGGACATAGAGGGCGTGTTCAGCGCGTACCAGAACCACGATGGCAGCTGCAATTTCGTGGTTTTCTCGGGGCCGCAGCTGTCGCTCCTGGAAATCAAACGGCTTGCGGAGTTGTTCGACGGCCGGCGTGTGCATCCGGGCACGACGGTTTTCGTCACCACGAGCAACGGCGTTCTGTCTGCCGCGAGCGCGCTGGGCTATGCGCAGAAGCTCAAGGCCGCGGGCGTGACGATACTCGAAGGCGTATGCGTCTACATCCTGCAGAGTCTGAGCCAGATGCGTGCGCGCAACGGCTGGACCAACATGATCTCGAATTCGGCGAAGATCGTGAATACGATCACGGCGCACAAATTCAACACGATCCTGAGACGCACCAGCGACTGCGTCGAGATCGCCTGCACCGGAGTCTTCCGATGAGCACCTCGGGCGAGGCCATACACGTCAGCCGTGCATTTGGCGCAGTCGTCGAGGGTGAGGCTATCGTCTCCGAAGAAGGCTTCAGTCCCCGCTATGACCTCGATCGCTGGAGCGGTGTGATCACCAAGCCGGGCCACAAGCTCGAAGGAATGAATATTCGCGACAAGATCCTGTTTTTTCCGACGGCGAAAGGCGGTATCGCAGCAGGTTGGGCCTTCTACGACATCAAGGCGAAGGGGATCGCACCGAAAGCCTTTATTTTCGGCGTCACCAATCCTGTGATGGTGCAAGGGGCGATCTTTGCAGACATTACCATTACCGAAGGCTGGTCGCGCGACCCGCGCGAATGCTTCAGGACAGGCGACATCGTACGGGTGGATCCCGCAGAGAAGACGATCCGACTCGTGCGCCGCGGAGAAGCGTCGGGCGTCGCCTGAAAGAAAATTCATAGGCGGGCGTAGACGAGGGGTATGAGCATCTCGTCCTCCGTCACGCCGCCGTGGTTGCCGATGAGCGTATGGCGCCTCTCCCCCGGCAGATGATCCTTGATGATGGCGTGGCGCTTCATCACGAGCGCCGCATCGCCTACCCTTTCGGCGAGGCAAGGATGCGGCCTGCCCGGTCCGAACCATCCTTCTTCGACTAGCTGGCTGCTCGGCAGTACGTCCGCGTACTCGCCCAGCATGTTGCGCGCCTTTGCCATGAAGGACCCCGCGAGGTCCGGGCGCACGTGACAGAATGCGACACGAGGCTCGCCGCTCAAGGGGCGCACCAGCATCGCGGCAAGCTCGGGATAGCTTTCCAGCTCCAGCGCCTCGGCTGCCGGCGTATCGATGAAACCGTGATCGGCGCTCACGACCAAAGCCGTATCCGTTCCCGACAGGCGCCGCAGCAGCTCCGCAAACGCCGCATCGATCGCCTGCAATCGCACCGCGGCCTGGGCGCTTGCGACGCCGTGCTTGTGGGCGACCGCGTCGAATTCCGGGTAGTAGGCGTAGACGTATTTGCGCTCGGGGCCGGAGCGCACCGCCGCCGCAACCGCGTCCACCAGCTCGGAGAGATGATCGTAGCCACGCCGTTCGGAGCCGCCGCCGAAGTGGCGGCTGTAGTCCGAATCGACGATCCGCCGCTGCGAGACGACGATGCGCCGGCAATCCATGGCGTCGAGCATGCTCGACGTATCGAACAGCTGGCTCGGCCGGATGCCGAGATCTGTGAGCGGCTTGTCGTCGCCGCGGCGCCGGAAGGGCAGGGGTGCTGCGATCGTGTCCACCGCGGAGAACCAGGTGAACCAGCCGGTGAGGCCGTGCTCGTGCGGGCTCGATCCGGTGAACGAGGTCGTGATGGCGCTCGCGGTCGTGGACGGAAAGACCGATGTCAGCTTGCCGGCCAGATGATCGCAAAGCGCGCCGCCGCGGCCGACGTCGGTGAGATAGTTGTAGCCCAGGCCGTCGACGAGAAGGAAGACGAGGTTGCGCGCGGACGCGAGCCGGTCCGGCGGCAGCGCCGCCAGCGGCCCATGGCGAGCGGCGGCGCCACGCGAGGCGGCGAGCGACACAATGAGATTGAGCAGGCTGCCGCCTTGGTAGTCGGGTAGTCGCATTCAGAGTGTCTTGGTCACACGCACGGGGAATTCGCGCGAGGATCGGTATGCATCGTCATACTCAAGCAAGAAACCCGAGCGCGGGCGCAAGCGCATGGCGGCGAATCAGCGCATTACGCGCGGCATTCTGCTCGGATGCATCGAGCTCGGGTGCGAAGGCAATCGAACCGCCGGCGGACCATACAATCGGCACCCCGTCGCGATACAGAATACGGTTACCAGTGAGCGCCGCGATCTTCGGCCCGGGCGTCAGGATGCCGCAGAGATTCAGCGGGTCCGCCCCCGATACGGCAACGAGCTCGCCCTTGCGCGGCGCGCGCCGCGCCTCGCGCAGGTTCGTTACTGCTTCGGGCAATGCGAACTGCTCGCCCGAAAAACCGGCGACGAAGCGTCCGCCGCGGATGTCGCCGCGCGCCTCGAGGCGTCGATACGCGCGCAGCAGATCGCGCCACGGCGGCAGCCACGCCGATTCGCGCTCGATGAGCTTCCAGAACACGACGCCGTAGCGCTTGAGCAGCAGGCGTGCGGCCTGCTCCACCGCATCGGCGGCGTCGGTCGGCAGCACTGCCGGACGGGTCGAGCGTTGTGTCAGCGTCCAGCGCCCTGCGTCCTCGATGCCGAAGAGCGCGGAGCGCCGGCGCCGGCGCCCGCCCGCGATGGGTTTCCGCCGGTCGAGCGGCAGCAGCAGCGCGCGCAAGCCGATGAAGCTGTCGGAGGTGACGAGCGCAGCCGAGACC
>JBOIEI010000855.1:0-3961 GCA_050741055.1 Burkholderiales bacterium
GCGTTTCTCATGGCCGAAATGCTGAAGATTCCGTACGCGGAAGTCGCCAGGATCGCGCTGGTGCCGGCGTTGCTGTACTTCTTCGCGGTGTTCGTGATGGTCCACATCGAGGCCCTGAGAACGGGAATCGGCAGCATCCCTCCGGAGGATCGCATCAGCGCGTGGACCGTGTTCAAGGGCGGATGGTATTACACGGTCCCCATACTCGTGCTGTTCTACGTGCTGTTCACCGGCAGCTCCGCTTCGCTCGCGGCGTTCTATGCCATCGTGAGCTTCCTCGCGATGATGGCGGTCAAGTATTTCGCCAAGGGGGGGTTCAGGCAATTCTTCGTCACCCTGTTCGACGCGCTGGCGGACGGCGGCGACAAGTCGCTCATCGTCGGCTCGACCGCGGGCCCGGTCGGCATCATCATCGGCATCGCGCTGCTCTCGGGCCTTGCTTTCAAGTTCTCCGCGCTGGTGATGGCCTATACCTTCGGCTACCAGTGGGCCGCTCTGCTGCTGGTCATGTTCGCGACCTTCGTGCTCGGCATGGGCATCACGGTCACCGCGGATTACCTGATTCTCGCGCTGCTCGCTGTTCCGGGGATGCACGAGATCGGCATTCCGCTCATCGCGGCGCATTTCTGCGTGTTCTGGTTCAGCCAGTCCTCGAACGTCACGCCGCCGGTTTGCATGGCCGCTTTCGCCGGTGCAAGTCTGGCTGGGGCGCATCCCTATAGCACCGGCTTTCACGCGATGCGATTTTCGGCCTATCTCTACATCATGCCCTTCATGTTCGTGTATTCGCCCATCCTCATGCCGAACGGCTTCGACGCGGACGTGTTGTACTGCTGGCTGATCCTGTTCGCGTCCGTATTTCCGTTCGCCGCCGGCGCGATGGGGTATCTCTTCGGAGCGCTGAACACGTTGCAGCGCGCGGTGCTGATTGCGGCGGCGTGCCTGCTCGTGTTCCCTTCCGGCCTGGCCGATTCGATTGCCTTGGCGCTGTGCCTGATCGTGGCCGTTCCGCAGTACCTGAAGTGGCGCAAGCTCACGGGCGCGCCGGCTGCGGTCGGGAATACGGATCGCCTGAGTCGCGCCGATACCCGGTAACAACGCTGCCGTAGAGGTGGAGCCATGAAAGCCTTGACGCTCGAGCAGGTGCAAAGCTATCGCCATGACGGCTTCCTGTACCCGATCCCCGCGCTCGGAGTGGACGAAGCCGGGCGCTCCCTGGCCGATCTGGAGCGTGCCGAGGCGTTTCTCGGTGCCACGCTGCCGAAAGCCGAGATGAAGTGGCGCGGCGCCGCCTACACCTACCTGCCATGGGTGAACGAACTGGTGCGCCATCCCCGCATCCTCGACGCCGTCGAGGATGTGATCGGCCCCGACATCCTGGTTTTCTGGAGCACGTTCTTCATCAAGGAGCCGGGTTCGTCCACCTTTGCGGCGTGGCACCAGGATGCGACCTACTTCGGGCTCGAACCCTACGAGCACGTCACGGCGTGGGTCGCGCTCTCGGATGCGAGCCGCGAAGCCGGCTGCATGGAGGTCCTGTCCTCACAAGGCGCGCCGCGACAGCTGCATCATGCGGCCGCGCGGCTTGTGAACAGCATCAACGGCGCGGGACAGCTCATCGTCGAACCGCTCGACGAAACGAAAGCAGTCGCGATGACGCTTCGGGCAGGCGAGCTTTCGCTGCACCACACGTTGTGCCCGCACCGCTCCGCGCCCAATCGTGCCTCGCACCGGCGGGTGGGATTGGGGATCAGCTACATCCCGGCACGCGTGCGACCGGTCGGTTCGTATCGCATGCCCGCGCTGCTGGTGCGCGGGTCGAATGCGCCGGGACACTTCGATCCATTGCCTTCGCCGGCGGCCGAGTTCTCGGCGGACGGGATCGCCCTGCACGAACGCACCTACAAGCGCTACCGGGAGAACTATTACGAGCAGGAGAAGCGTCACGACGAGCAGTTCGCGGGCGCCAGCGCGGCGCATGGGCAGGCGTAGCGGTGCTCTGCCCAGGAACCTGCCCGCGTGCCGGGCGCGCAATGCTCCCCTTTCCCCCTGGTCGACTCCTGCCATGAGGAGCGCGTCGTGTCGTCGTTGAGCGGCAAGGTCGCGCTGGTGACGGGCGCATCGCGCGGCATTGGCCGAGCGACCGCGGCTGCGCTCTCGCAGGCGGGCGCCGCACTCTATCTTGCGGCGGATGGCACCGCGGAGGAGCTTGCGGCAGTTGCAAACGAATGCCGCAAAGGAAATCCGTCGGCCCGCGCGGAACAAGGCGTGTTCGATCTGGGCAATTCGGGCCACGTGCAGCGCATGGTGGATGCGGCGCTTGCTTGCCACGGCCGCATCGACGTCCTGGTCAACAATGCCGGCATAAGGATTCGCAAGCCCTTTGGCGAATTCTCGGCCGCCGATTTCGATCGCCTCATCGCAGTGAACTTGCGTGCGCCGTTTCTCGCCAGTCAGGCGGTGCTGCCCGCCATGCGCGCCAACGGCGGTGGGCGCATCGTGACGGTCGCAAGCCAGCTGGGCATCGTCGCTTCGCCCACGTCCGCGCTCTACGGCCTGGCCAAGGCGGCACTGATCCATATGACCAAGTCGATGGCGCTGGAGCTGGCGAAAGACAACATCCAGGTCAACGCCGTGAGCCCGGGGCCGATCGAAACCGAGTTCGCGCGCGCAACGATGAAAACGCAGCCCGGCTACAAGGAATGGCGCGAGTCGCAAATTCCGTTGGGCCGCTGGGGAACGCCGCAGGAGGTGGCGGAGACGATCCTGTTCCTCGCATCGACCGCAGCGACGTTCGTGCACGGGGCCAATCTGGTCGTCGACGGCGGCTTCATCCTGCAATAGACCGCCGGGACAAGGATGTCAGCTCCCCGGTCGCTCGCCGTGGAGGGGTATCGCCGCATCGGTGCCGTGCGGGTTCGGCCGCTCGCTGGTGTAGCCCGCGTTGGTGGTGTAGATAACGACCATCCGGCTGTCTGCCGCGGCGGCGATGCCATGGGGCAATCCGGCCGGCAGGCTCACCAGGCTCCCGGGCGCCAACGGCACGTCGTCGCGGCCTTCGAACGTGATCGCACCGCGCCCCTCGACGCAGAAGATCACTTCGTCGTCGTTCGGATGCACGTGAAACGGCGTAACCTGACCCGGCTCGTAGCAGTTCATGCGCGTGACGAAGTCCTTCGAGCTCAGCAGGGGCTGGTTGACCCGGGCTTGCGGCGAATAGCGCTTGAGCTCGTTGATGTTGACCGACTGCGCGCTGCCTTCCATGGCCATGACTGTCTCCTATAGCATCAACAGAATCTTGCCGGCGTGCTCGGCGCCTTCCATGGTGGCGTGCGCCTTGGCCGCGTCCGCCAACGGAAATGTGCGCGAGGTCACCGTCCGGATGCGGCCGCTTTCGATGAGCGGCCAGACCTGCGCGCGCAGCTCGCTCGCAATGCGCGCCTTGAACTCCGGCGGCCGGGTGCGCAGCGTCGAGCCGGTATACGTCAGGCGCTTGAGCATGATCGGCATCAGGTTGATCTCGACCTTGGAGCCGAGCGCGAACGCGAGCTGGATGATGCGCGCATCATGCGCGGCGGCCTTGATGTTCTTCTCGATGTTGGGCCCGCCGACGATGTCGAGGATGACGTTGGCGCCGCCGGCCTGGCGCACGACTTCGACGAAATCCTCCTGCTTGTAATCGACGACGCGATCCGCGCCCAGGTCGCGACAAATCCTGCAGCGCGCCTCCGGGCTGTCGGTCGCGATCACCTGGGCGCCGAAGGCTTTGCCGAGCTGGATCGCCGTGGTGCCGATGCCGCCGGCGCCGCCGTGGACCAGGAAAGTCTCGCCGGCGGCGAGCCCCGCGCCCGCGAAGACGTTGCTCCACACGGTGAAGTAGGTCTCCGGCAGTCCGCCGGCGTCGAGCAGCGCGATTCCCTTTGGAACGGGAAGGCAGTGCTGCGCGTCCGCCGTGCAGAAC
>JBOIEI010000856.1:0-3405 GCA_050741055.1 Burkholderiales bacterium
GCGGCAGAGCGCAACCCCGGCGACGATCGGGTGCGCGCGTTCCACCTCGACCGGCTTGCGCGCTATCTTACCGAGCGCGCGGCGCCGCTCCTGCGCGCAGGGCAGCGACTCAGCATCGTCATCACCGACGTCGACCGCGCGGGTGCCTACGAGCCGTGGCGCCGCAAGCTGGGCGACGTGCGCATCGTGCGCAACGTCTACCCGGTGCGCATCGATCTTTCCTTCCGTCTCGAGGACGGCAACGGCGTCGTGCTCGAGCAAGGCGAGCGGAAGCTGCGCGATTCGTACTTCCTCGACCGCTGGCACAACCCGAACGATCCGCTGCGCTACGAAAAGGCGCTGCTCGACGACTGGCTCGAGCGCGAGCTCGGCAACCGGCCGGCCTGATTCCCCGCCAGGTAGCCGAAGCCGATCACTCGGCCGGCCGCTCGTACCAGATCCGGCCGTCCTTCACCGTCACCTGAGCAAGCAGGCGGCGCTTCGCCGTGATGGTATTGCCGTCGGTGTCGCGCAGCTCGAAATTGCCGTCGCGCAACTCGAACACCGCGACGTCGGCGTTCGCACCAGGCTTGAGCGTGCCGACGGTGCCCTCGTAGCCCATGATCCGCGCCGGCGCCGCGGTGGCGCGGTGCACGATCTCCTCCAGCGGCATGCCGAAGTGCAGCAGCTTGGTCATGGTCGTGGGCAGGTCCCAGACCGGGCCTTGGGTGGCCGAAGTCAGCGTCAAGTCGGTGGAGATGGTATCGGGCAGGAATCCCTGCTCCAACGCCTTCTCGATCATGCGGAAATTGAAATGATTGCGGCCGTGGGCGCAATCGAACACGATGCCCGCGCGCTGCGCCTCGACCACCTCCTTCAGCACGAACTGCTTCTCCTGGCCCATGATGCCGTGGTTGCGGCCGTGATAGCAGTGGGTGACGATGTCGCCCGGCTGCATGTGCGCGATCAGGTCCGGCAGCGGCACGGGAGAATCGGTGATGTGCATCATCATCGGCACGCCGCCCGCCATGTTCGCCGTCCTGCGCGCGAGCTTCACCGGCTCGGCCGAGTATTCCCATACCAGGTCGGGCCCGAAGCGCAGCTTCACGCCGATCGCGAGATCCGGATTCTCGCTGATCGTACGCGCGCAGCCTTCCGGGTCGGCATAGGGGAAGTGCGACAGCTCGCCGCCGCGCGCGGTGCCGGTGATGCCGATGGCCGACAGGTTGACGAAGGCCCGGATGCGCGTGCGCACGTGGTTGTCCAGAACGCTGCGCAGCGCGGCAAAATTGGCCGAGCCGGTGCTGCCCGCATCGCACAGCGTGGTCACGCCGCTAGCGCGACAGTATCTGTCGGTGTGGATGCCCATGTCGTGGCCGTTGACGAGCACGTGGGCGTGCATGTCCACCAGCCCCGGCGTCACCAGCCGGCCCTTGACGCTCAGCGTGCGGCGCGCCTGGTCGGTGGGCAGGGACGCCGCGACCGCCGCAATCTTGCCGCCCGCGATGCCGACGTCCATCACTGCGCGCAGCCCGGACCCGGGATCGAGCACTTCGCCTCCGGTCAACAACAGGTCGTATTGCATCGTTCCAACCCTTCCTTGCCCGGGGTGCGGCCGAACGCGCTCTTGAATCGCGCTTGATCAGGCGCCCATGAAATCCCGCTTGCCGAGCTCCACGCCGTTATGGCGCAGGATGTCGTAGGCGGTAGTGGCGTGGAAGTAGAAGTTCGGCATGGAGCGATTGAGCAGCAGCTCCAAGGCCGTCATGTTGAGCTCGCGGTCGCGCATCTTGACCGTGACGCTCTTGCCTTCGGCGCCGTCGAGCTGGCCAGCCGCGACGCCCTCGACGAATGCAATGCTCTTCTCCACGCGCGCAATCAGCTCTTCCAGGCTCTTCTCGTTGTCCTCGAATTTCGGCGCTTCGATGCCGGCCATCAACGCCGTGCAGGTGCGGGCATGATCGGTCGCCGCTTGCACTTGCCGCGCGAAGCTGAACATGTCGGGATAGAAGCGATAGGCGAGCAGCGTGGACTCGTCGTATTTCTTCTCCTTGTACAGCGCCTGCGCTTTCTTCAGGCAGTTGGCCATCCCCTTCAGGTGACGAACGAACACGGGCGCCGAGATCTGATGCAATCCAATAGCCATGGCTTTTCCTCCTGGAAGGTTGCTTCGATCGCGCGGCTATGTTACTCGCTCGTTTCGCATTGGGATACGGCAATGGCAATCGCCATCGCCCGGCGCTGCGATAGGGAGCGAACGCGCAGCATGGATTACATCGACCTGTACTGCGAGCGCATCGGGCCCGGACTGTGGGCCGAACCGGTAAACGCGCTCACCAACGCCGCGTTTTTTCTCGCGGTCTGGTTGTTGTGGCGAAGCGCGCGGCGTGCCGAGCTGCTGTCGGCTCCAGTTGCGCTGCTCCTTACGCTCGTTCTGGCGATCGGGATCGGCAGCGCGCTCTTCCACACCTTCGCAACCACCTGGGCGCGCGTGCTCGACGAGCTGCCGATCCTGCTCTTTCAACTGCTGTTCGTATGGGTCTATGCGCGGCGCGTCATGGGACTACGCCCGTTTGCGGCCGGCACCATCCTGATCGCCTTTTTCGCCGCCGCACTTTACGGGCGCCAGTTTCCGCATCTGCTGAACGGCTCGCTCGTCTATGCCCCGGCGGTAATCCTGGTTTGCGTGCTCGGCGCCTTCCACTATGCGACCCACAAGCCCGCTCGCGCGCACCTTCTCCTGGCAGCCGGGGTGTTGGCGGCCGCGGTTGGCCTGCGCACGCTCGATGCCTCGGTATGCGACTGGTTCGCCCTCGGCACGCACTTCCTGTGGCACGCGCTGGTCGCAACCGTGATCTATCTGTGCATGAGCGCGCTGTTCGCCGTGCTGAACGAGCGTTCGGGCACTGCGGCCTGATCGATCAGAGGCCACTGTCGGCGAAGACTCGCTCCACGCGGTAAAGCACATCCTGCAGCGTCGTATACGCCAGCGCCAGACCGATGCCGATGCCGATGAAATTGCGCACCATGTCGGCAGGATCGAACTGGCGGTAGCCGGTCATGCCCTGAATGTATTCGAGCGCGACGCCCATCGCGCCGAAGCCCGCGGCGAAAGCCCAGCGACGGCGTGTGCCGCGATGAATCTGCGCGAACCAGATCATGAGCCAGAAGTACGCGACGATGTGCCCCACGTCGAACACGTCCGGCAAGTCGACGGCTCGCGGCGGCGCGGCGAGCGAAAGATAGATCACGAGCAGCACGAAGCCGATGCCGAGCGCGCTCCATAGCCCCACGTAGCGCAGGGGCTGGACTTCGCCAGCCGTTGCAGAAGAACAGGTGCCGATCGGCCTTCGCTCCCAGGCTTCGGGCCGCGTCACGCCGCGCCCGCCTTAGCCGGGATCGCGCGCGAGCCGTACGCCGCTGAAT
>JBOIEI010000857.1:0-1662 GCA_050741055.1 Burkholderiales bacterium
GCGCAGGCCGTACTCGGCGAAGTAGGCTGCCATCGTCTCGCGCCGTCCGAGGCTGTCGGCCGCGACCAGGACGCGGCCTTCGACGCGCTCGATGAACGACTTCAGCCGTCGCAGCGGATCGTCGGCACGCCGTTCGACCGCGATCTGCGGCAGCGGCGCGGTCGGGCACGCGATGGTCGCGCGCGCTTGTGCAGGATCGGCCTGCGCTGCGGAGGCATCGGCGGCCGGAACGTCGGGCTCGATGCGCGTCTGTGCACGATCGGCCTGAACTGCGGAGGCCGCGACGGCCCGCGTGTCGAGCTCGATACGCGCGAACGGCTTGATCGCGCCGAACAGCTGATCCTGCGCGAGGAACAGCTCCGCCGGCTCCAGCAGCGGCCGGTCGGGGTCGCCGCGCATGAGCGTATAGCGTGCGTGCGTATCTTCCCAGAAGCGCGCGATCGATGCGCCGATGTCACCGTGCACGCACAGCAGCGTGTCGGCCGGGATGTAGTCGGTCAGCAGCGCCGTCTGCTCGAAGAACAGCGGCAGGTAGTATTCGATGCCGGCCGGCACGCCACCGCGGCCGATCGCCTTGTACAGCTCGCGCTTGGACGGATCGCCCTCGAAGCGCTCGCGAAAGCGGCGCCGGAAGTACGCGCGCGCTTCGTCGTCGAGCGGGAATTCGCGCCCCGGCAGCAGGCGCACGTCATTCACCTTGTAGATCGTGCGCTGGGTGTCGACATCGAACGTGCGCAAGCTCTCGATGTCGCGATCTTCCAAGTCGATGCGATAGGGCAGCGCGCTGCCCATGGGGAAGAGATCGATCAAGCCGCCGCGCACGCAATACTCGCCCGGCGCGACGACCTGGGTGACGTGACTATAGCCGGCGAGGGTGAGTTGAGCGCGGAAGCGCTCGAGGTCGAGCGTCTGACCCTGTTTGAGGAAGAACGTGCGTCCGGCAAGATACTCCGCCGGTGTGAGCCGGTAGAGCGCGGTGGTGACGGGTACGGTGACCACGTCGAACGCCCGCTGCGTCATGTGATAGAGGGTGGCGAGGCGGTCGGACACCAGGTCCTGGTGTGGCGAGATCTGGTCGTAGGGCAGCGTTTCCCAATCGGGAAGCAGCAGCACGCGCAGCTTCGGCGCGAAGTACGGCAGTTCCTGCGTCAGGCGCTGCGCGTCCGCGGCGCTCGCCGTGAGCACGACCAGCGGCCGGCCGCTCGCCGCAAGCTCCGCGAGCGCAAGCGCGTCGGCCGAGCCGGCGAGCCCGGAATAGCGATGCCGCATGCCGGCGATGGGCGGGGGAGTACTGAGTATCATGCTTCAACCAACGGATGAGGCGCCGAGGCGTCAGGCGCAAGCTCGCATCGGGACGACGCTAGTGTCCTGAGTCCGGAATTCGCCGCGCAAAAGATGCCGAGAATCGACGCCATACATTGTCGTGAATCCTCGCCAGGTGTCCAACCTGGCTGTGGTTCACTTCGCGTCTGGCGCCGATTTCGACACTTTTGCACTCTCGGAGGCACGGCCGCGATGACCGCCACGGCGACGAATCTCGGACTCAGGACACCAGTGCCATGAAGCACGCGCCCGCGGTGCCGCTCGCCGTGAACGGCTGGACCCTCGGCCGCTTCTGCGACGAAATCGGTGTGCAGTTTGCCGACTTGCCCGCCATCGTTG
>JBOIEI010000858.1:0-4741 GCA_050741055.1 Burkholderiales bacterium
GGCGTAGCGCTCCCACTCGCGCCCCTGGGTGATGAAGTAGCTCTCCAGCATGGCGAGGTTGCACACCAGTGGCCCCGAATCCCCGTAGGGCCGCAGGCGCATGTCCACGCGGAACACGAACCCCTCCGCGGTGATCTCACCCAGCGCGGCGATCAGTTTGCGCGCGATCCGGGTAAAGAGCTCGGAATTGCTGATGGACCTGGCGCCACGCGTTTCGCCCTCGTCGCCGTGAAGGAACACCAGATCGATATCGGACGACACGTTGAGCTCGCAGCCGCCGAGCTTCCCCATGCCGACCACCATGAGGTGCTGCGTGCTGCCATCCGGCGCCGTGGGGCTGCCGTATTGGGTCGCGGCCCAGGCTTCGATCCGGGTGCAGGCTTCGTCGAGAGCGGTGTCGGCCAGGGCGGTCATGGTCGAGGTCACCTCGCTCAGGTCGGCCCACCCCGCCAGATCGCGCACGATGAGCGTGAGCAGCACGCGCTTGCGCAGCTCGCGCAAGGCAGCCATCAGCGCGGTTTCGTCGGATGGCTCGGCCGCGCGAATGAAATTGCGCATGGCTTGCGCGGTAAACGCACGGGTGGCGTCGAGCATTTGCAGCAAAGCCGGCTGGCTCGCAGCCGTGCGGCGCGCGTAGCGGCTCAATCGGCACGCGCGCTCGATCGCGCCGGCGGCTGCGCCGGGTCCGGTGTCGGCTGCTGGCATGATTGCTTTGAGGTTACAATGAAATTCCTTGCGCAAGTCCGTCCATTGTACTGAGCATGCGAGAAGTTCCCGGGGGTTCGCCTTGCGGGCGCCCGTTCGCTGGGCGAATGGCACACGGTCGTCGGCTGGGCTGACGACTTTCACACTCCACATGAGCGAGCTACGGCGGATTTCGAGGTGTTACGGCGCATCGGCCGGCTGATCTTCAAGCTCATCCCGCTCTGGTCGTGGCGCGTCGGACTTTACGCAACGCTCGCTGCGATGCTGCTGGCAGGCGGTTCGATCCTCGGCTTGCGCTATTGGGTGCTGCCGAACATCGATGCGTATCGAGGCCATCTCGAGCGCATCATGAGCTCGGCCACGGGCCAGCGCATCGCCATAGGGGAAGTGCGCGCCGACTGGCGCGAGTTCCGGCCGCAGTTCACCCTGCTAGACGTCACCGTTTATGACGATGCGAACCGGCCGGCACTCGAGCTGGGCCGGATCGACAGCTCACTTGCGTGGACGACGCTGTTCTTCTTCGAGCCGCGCTTTCATTCGTTCCAGATCGATCGGCCTCACCTCGCGATTCGCCGCGCCGCCGACGGTGTCATCTCGATCGGCGGCATCGAATTGCGCAAGACCGAAGGCGGCGGCGGGCTCGCCGACTGGGTCCTGCGCCAGCCGGCGCTGGCGATATCCGGCGCCAGCGTATCGTGGCTGGACGAGCAAAGGCAGGCACCGGAGCTCAGGCTCGAACAGGTCCGGCTGCGGCTGCAGAACGAGTTCTACCGCCACCGCTTCGGCCTGCAGGCGGTCGGGCCGGCCGGGGTACTCGGCGCCGTGGATCTGCGAGGAAACTTCTCGGGCCGCAGCGTGCGCGACCTGCAGCAATGGGAAGGCCAGATCTATCTGCGGCTCGACGATGCGGACCTGGCCGCGCACAAGCAGTGGGTCGACCTGCCGATCGACATCGCGCGCGGCCAGGGCGCGCTGCGGCTATGGGTGGATATTGCAGCCGAACGCGTAACCGCGGTGACGGCCGACGTGCACCTTGCCGCGATAAGCGCCACGTTGGCGCCGGGCTTGCCGTCGCTGGAGCTGAACGAGCTTGCCGGGCGCGTGGGCTGGCGCGGATGGCGCTCGGGATTCGAGGTCTCCGCGCGTCACCTCGGCGCCTCCGCGCCGGACGGAGAAAGTTTTCGCGCCGCCGATTTCACCCTGCGCAAGTTCGAGGCGCAGAGCGCCAAGCCGGCCGGTGGCCAGATGAAGGCGAACGTGCTCGACCTCGGCGCCTTGGCGCATTTCGCCGAGCACCTGCCGATCGACGAGGGCATTCGCAAAGATCTCGCGCGCTACGCGCCGCGCGGCATCGTCTCGGGGGTCGATGCAAGCTGGAGCGGAGCGTGGCCACCGGCGCAGTTCGCGGTCAAGGCGCGCTTCGAACAGTTGGGCATGGCGCCGGTCGGCTCGCTGCCGGGGCTTGCCAACGTATCCGGGAGCCTGGAGGCGAACGAGAAGCGAGGCGCGATCACGCTGGCCAACCGCGACATGCGCATCGTCCTGCCGCGCACCTTCGCCGAGCCGCTGCAGTTCGATTCGCTCGCCGGGCAGGTGACCTGGACCGCGAACGCCGGCCGCTACGATATCCGCTTCGCCCGGCTCGATTTCAGCAATGACGATCTGGAAGGCAGCTTGCACGGCACGTATCAGATCGGCGCCGAAGGGCTAGGCAGCGCCGGTGGGCTGGGCAGCGCCGATCTGACAGGCAATCTCACCCGCGCCGATGCGCGTCGCGTCGCACATTATCTTCCGCTCGTGGTCGGAAAAACTACGCGTGAGTGGGTGCGCAGTGCCGTCGTCGCGGGCCATTCGCAAGACGTGAAGTGGCGTCTGAAGGGAGACCTGTCCAACTTTCCCTTCCATGGACGCGAGGGAATCTTCGAGGTGGTGGCGAAGGCGCGCGACGGCATCCTCGAATACGCAGCCGGGTGGCCGCGGATCGAGAACATTGCGGCCGAGGTCCATTTCAAGGGCAACCGCCTCGAGGTCCGCTCGTCGTCGGCCAACATCCTCGGCGCGCAGTTGACGCGGGTGCAGGCCGTGATCCCCGACCTGGTCGGTCCCTACGAAGTCATCGAGGTCACGGGGGCGGCGGAAGGACCCAGCAGCGAATTCATGCGCTTCGTCAACGCGAGCCCGGTCGCCGACAAGATCGATCACTTCATCGACGGCATGGAGGCGCAAGGGCGCGGCCAGCTCGCGCTGAAACTCACCTTGCCGCTGCGCGAGCTGGAGAAGTCCCGTGTCGAGGGTAGCTACCGCTTCCTGGCCAATCGGCTGCGCGTGGACAACGACCTGCCGCCGCTCGAGAACGTCGACGGGCGCCTGAACTTCACCGAGAGCACGGTTCAGGGCCAGAACATCGCTGCGCAGATCTTCGGCGGCCCAGCGAGTATCGCGTTCGATACGCGCGACGGCGCGGTGTTCGCAGTCGCGAGCGGCCGGGCCACCGTCGAGGCGTTGCGCAGGAGCATGGAGAGCCCGCTGCTGCAGGCATTCAGCGGCGCCGCGGACTGGCGCAGCAGCCTGCAGGTGCGCGCCAAGACCGCGGAGTTCGTGGTCGAGTCGAGCCTCGAAGGCGTTGCTTCGACTTTACCGGCGCCCTTTGCCAAGACGGCCGACGAGGTGGTGCCGGTGCGCATCGAACGCCGGTTCGCCGGCGCGGCAGGGGATACGATCCAGGTCAGTCTGGGCAAGACGCTTTCGGCCAACATCGCCCGCCGCCGCGACGGGCAACAGTTCGTGGTCGAGCAGGCTGCGATCGGATTGGGCGGCGTCGAACCGCCGGCCGCAGAAGGCCCCGGCATCTGGCTGCGCGGCACGCTGGCGCACGTCGACGCCGACCGCTGGCGCGCGTTTCTGGCCGGCGGCGAAGCGTCCGTGTCGAGCAAGCTAGCAGTCATGGCCGCCGATTTGAAGCTCGGCACGCTGGACGCGTTCGGCCGGCGTTTCAACGACGTCTCGGTGAACGCGCGCCATGCCGATGAGTGGCGGCTGCGCGTTTCCGCGCGCGAATTCGCCGGCCAGATCGACTGGCAAGCGCGAGATCGGGGACGGATCGTCGCACACCTGCAGCGACTGGCGTTGCCGGCCGCATCCGAGAGTGCCGGTGCGGATGCAACCGACTCCAAAGCGCAGCAGCAGGCGGCCGATTATCCGGCGCTCGATGTGATCGTGGACGAGTTCAGTTACAAGGACCGGGCGCTCGGGCGGCTGGAATTGAAAGCCATTCCCGAGGGCGGCGACTGGCGCATCGAGCAGCTCAGTCTGCGCAATGCCGATTCCACGCTCACCGCCGACGGCTATTGGCAGCGGCAAGTCCCGGAGCCGCGCACGCAAATGAACTTGCGCCTGGACATCGATGACATCGGCAAATTCCTCGCTCGCATGCGCTATCCCGAGGGCGTGCGCGGCGGCACGGCGACCTTGAGCGGTACGCTCGGCTGGAACGGCGCGCCGCAGGATTTCGACTTTCCCACGCTGTCCGGAAACCTTGCGATCGATGCCAAGCGCGGACAGTTCGCCAAGCTCGATCCGGGCATCGGCAAGCTCCTTTCCATTCTGAGTCTGCAGGCCCTTCCGAGGCGGGTGACGCTGGACTTCAAGGACGTCTTCAGCGAAGGCTTTGCCTTCGATTCGATCCAGGGGAAGGTGAAGATCCAGCATGGCATCGCGACCACCGAGAGCTTTCGCATCGTTGGCTCGTCGGCCAGGGTGCTCATGCGCGGCGAAGTGGATCTGAACCAGGAGACGCAGGCGCTGCGGGTGCGCGTCACGCCGTCGGTCGGCGATAGCGTCGCCACGGTGACCGCGCTGCTCGGCGGGCCGGTCGCCGGCATCGGTGTATACCTGGCGCAGAAGCTCCTGAACGACCCGCTCGGGCAGCTCATTGCCTACGATTACTCGGTGACCGGCACGTGGAGCGATCCGAACGTCAGCAAGATCGGCTTCGGCCGCTCGGGGCCCGGCTGATGAGTGGCACGCGGCCGATGAC
>JBOIEI010000859.1:0-7303 GCA_050741055.1 Burkholderiales bacterium
ATTCCCAATCGTCCTCGACGAAGCGGACATCGTTGCGACCGAGATCGATGCCCAGCGCCGCGAGCGAGCCGAGATAGAGATCCTGAAACGCCGCCGGTGACGGCTTCATGATCACCTGATACTGATAGTAGTGCTGCAGACGGTTGGGATTCTCGCCATAGCGGCCGTCCTTCGGCCGGCGCGAGGGCTGCACGTAGGCGGCATTCCAGGGCTCGGGCCCGATGGCGCGCAGAAAGGTCGCGGTATGGAAGGTGCCCGCGCCGACCTCCATGTCGTAGGGCTGCAGCAGCGCGCAGCCTTGTGCATCCCAGTACTGCTGCAGGCTGAGGATGATCTGCTGGAAGCTCGGCGTGTCGGATCGATCGGACATGAGCAGGCGATTGCGGGCACCGTGCTGGCCTACGCGGCGCGCTTGCAAAGAGCGGAATTCTACCGGGTTCGCCGTGGCTGCGGCCCGACGAAGCTGAAGAAAAGCGCCGCGCTTGCGCAAGGCGTTCAATCGCGGCTGCGCACGGTTTTGCGCACGAACCCGGCGAGCAGGAATACGGCGGCAAGGCCCAACGCCGGCGCATTGCCGAAGCGAACGTAAGGCGTCGCGCCCGTGTGTCCCTGCACTTCGGCCTCCACGGTTGCGTTGCGAAACGTGGGCGCCACGTGGGTTACGCGCCCGGTTGGCGCCACCACTGCCGTCATGCCGGTGTTGGTGGCGCGCAGCATGGGACGGCCGGTTTCGATCGCGCGCATCTGGGCGATCTGCAGGTGCTGCCTGGGCGCGATCGAATCGCCGAACCAGGCGACATTGCTCACGTTGACGAGCAGCGTCGCCTCGGGCAGCTGGCGGATGATCTCCTCGCCGAACACGTCCTCGTAGCAGATGTTCACCGCCACGCGCTGGCCCGCGACTGCGAGCGGGCGCTGCGTGAGCGCGCCGCGGGAAAAATCGGTGAGCGGGATGGCCATCGCCTCCACCACCGGCGCGAGCAGCGGCCGCAACGGGATGAACTCTCCGAACGGGACCAGATGCGACTTGCGATACACCTGCGAGGGCGAGGCGCCGATGCTCACGACACTGTTGTAGTAGCCACCTTCGCTGCGCTCCGGCAAGCCGATGAGGACATCGGCGCCAATCGCCTCGGCGTGTGCTTTCACCGCTTGCAGGAATTCAGGCGGCACGTCCTGCAGAAAAAGCGGCAGCGCAGTTTCGGGCAGGATGACGAGCTGCGCCGAGGACGCGAGAATCATGCGCTGGTACAACGCCAGCGTTACCGCGACCTGCTCGGGGCGCCATTTGATGCTTTGGGCGACGTTGCCCTGCAGCAGGCTCACCCGCACGGGTTCGCCGGCCGGTTCGGTCCAGGTATTCGCCTTGAGCGCTGCCGCACCCACCCACAGCAGCGCAGCCGCGGCAAGCGGCCGCCAATTGGGATTGCGCCAGCCTTGCGCAAACACGTGCAAGGCAAGACCGGCGCTGGCAACGAGGGCGAGGCCGACTCCGTGCACCCCCAGTAGCGGCGCGAGGCCGGCAAGCGGGCTCTCAGCGGCCTGGGAGTAGCCGAGGCCGAGCCAGGGAAAGCCCGTGAAGAGCCAGCCGCGGACCCACTCGGCGAGGACCCACGCGCCCGGGAACACGACACAGCGTCGAAGCCAGTCGCTACGGATGCGGCCGGCGGCGCTTGCAGCGAGCGCCGGATAGAGCGCCAAGTACGCGCAGAACAGCAGCGTGACTGCCGCCGCCAGCGGCGCGGGCATCGCGCCGAAGTCGTGCAGGCTCACATAGACCCACGACACGCCGGCAAGAAAGAAACCGAGCCCGAAGGCAAATCCGAGCTTGAAGGCAGTACCCGGCGCGGCCGCGCGCTCGACTAGACGCAGCAGTGCTGCGAGCGTGACGAGCGGCAACAGGAAAAACTCGAACGGCGCGAACCCGCCTACCGTGCAGACGCCGAGAACGAACGCACCGGCAAGCGGTTTCCAGCGCGCAGCCGCCATCGATCAGGCGCCGGCGAAAGCCGCGGACGGCGCCGCCGCGCGGGTCGAGCACGGGCGCTGCCGGGTAGCCGCGACGGTGCCGGCTCTATTCCCTTGCATCCTCGGCGCCCGGGTCGTCCGGCAGGCGTTCCACCTCCAGCAAATGCAGCCGCCGGCTGTCGGCGCGCAGGACGTTGAACAGCAGGTTGTCGATGCGGATCGATTCGCCGCGCTTGGGCAGCCGGCCGAAGCGGTTGATGACCAATCCGCCCACGGTATCGAAGTCCTCGTCGTCGAAGCCGCAGCCCAGCGCGGCGTTGAAGTCGCGGATCTCGGTCAGGGCCTTGACCCGGTACTGTCCGGGCTTGTCCTGCACGATGTTGTCGTCGGCTTCGTCGTAGTCGTGCTCGTCCTCGATCTCGCCCACGATCTGCTCCAGCACGTCCTCGATCGTGAGCAGTCCCGCCACGCCACCGTACTCATCCACGACCATCGCCATGTGATTGCGATTGGCGCGGAATTCCTTCAGCAGCACATTGAGCCGCTTCGATTCGGGGATGAATACCGCCGGGCGCAGCATGTCGCGGACGTTGAACTCCTCCTCGCCGGCGTAGTAGCGCAGCAGATCCTTGGCGAGCAGGATTCCGATCACGTCGTCCTTGTTCTCGTTGATCACCGGAAAGCGCGAGTGGCCGCTCTGGATCACCAGCGGGATGAAGCGATCGGGGGATTCCTTCACATCGATCACTTCCATCTGCGAGCGCGGCACCATGATGTCGCGCGCCTGCAGCTCGGAGACCTGCAACACGCCCTCGATCATCGACAGCGCGTCGGCGTCGAGCAGATTGCGCTGGAACGACGAGTGCAGCAGCGAAACGAGCTGCTGGCGATCGCCCGGCTCGCGCATCAGCAATGCGCCCAGGCGGTCGAGAAGACTGTGTCTCGGTGAAGTCGCCATGGGCTTTCTCGTTGCGGCCGCGACTCGATCAGCGTGCGGCGCGATACGGATCGGGATAGCCCAATCGTTTCAGTATCGTGCGCTCGCGTGTTTCCATGGCCTTCGCATCGCGGCTGGCGATGTGATCGTGGCCTTGCAGGTGCAGCATGCCGTGGACGACCAGATGCGCGTAGTGCGCCTCCAGCGCGATTGCGCCCGCGCGCGCTTCGCGCTCGATTACGGGCGCGCATAGCGCGATATCACCCGCGAGCCGCGGCCGGTCGTCGTAGACGAAGGTGAGCACGTTGGTGGCGTAGTGGCGGCCGCGAAAGCGCTGGTTGAGGCTCCGTCCCTCGCGCCCGTCCACGATACGCAAGGTTACGCGTGCATCGCGCTCCAGTGCGGCCTGGGCCCACGCGCGCAGCTTCCGGCGCGACGGGATTGCGGCTGCCTTGCACGCGAGCTGGAGCGTGAACACGAGCTTTCTAGTCCTGCGGCTTGTCGGTGTGCGGGCGGTGCGTTTCGTAGGCATTGACTATGCGCTGCACCAGCGGATGACGAACGACGTCGACGCTTTCGAACAATGTGAACGCGATGCCTTTGACATCCGCGAGCACCTCGCGCGCCTCCACCAGGCCGCTTTTCTGCCCGCGCGCGAGATCGATCTGGGTGACATCGCCGGTGATCACCGCCTTGGTGCCGAAACCCATGCGGGTCAGGAACATCTTCATCTGCTCGGGCGTGGTGTTCTGCGCTTCGTCGAGGATGATAAAGGAATGATTCAGCGTGCGCCCGCGCATGAACGCGAGCGGTGCAATCTCGATCGTGCCGCGCTCGAACAGCCGCCCGACCTTGTCGAAGCCCATCAGGTCGTACAGCGCGTCGTAGAGCGGGCGCAGATAGGGGTCGACCTTCTGCGCCATGTCGCCGGGCAGAAAGCCCAGGCGCTCGCCCGCCTCCACCGCGGGACGCACCAGCACGATGCGCTTGACGCGATCGCGCTCCAGTGCGTCGACCGCGCAGGCGACTGCAAGATAGGTCTTGCCCGTGCCGGCCGGCCCGATGCTGAACGTGATGTCGTAAGTCTGGATGTTCTGCAGGTACTGCACCTGCCGAGGCGTGCGCCCGCGCAGATCGCCCTTGCGCGTGAGCAAGGGCGCGATCTCGTTCGACTCGGCCGCGGGCATTTGCTGGCGCACTTCGACCAGGCCAAGCTGGATGTCATCCGGACTCACGTGCTCTCCGGCTTGCGCATACAGCCGTTCGAGCGCCTGCGCGCCTTGTGCGGTTCGTTCGGGTACGCCGGAAAGCAGGAAGCGTTCACCACGCCGGGTGATGGAGATGTCGAGTGCCGACTCGATCGATCGCAGGTTTTCGTCCAGTGCGCCGCACAAGTTGGCAAGGCGCTGGTTATCGACGGGGGTGAAGCTGATCTCGACGGACTTCGCTCTCAATGACGAACGAGCAGGAGGAAAATGTTGTGACGATTGTCGGGCATTTCGTCGCGGCCAGCAAGCACGCGGCCGCAACGCGGAAATCGCATGCGCCGTGCCCGAATTCGAGCGTTATGCCGTAAGCAAGCGCCCGCGCAGAGAATGCGGCAACGCCTGCGTGATCTCGACATCGGCGAAGCGGCCGAGAAAACGCTCGGGTCCGGCGAAATTGACCACTCGGTTGTTGTCGGTGCGCCCGCTCAATTCGCGCGCATCCTTGCGGGCATGCGAATCGATCAGCACGCGCTGGCGCGTGCCGACCATGGCTGCTCCGATCGCCTGCGCCTGCTGCTCGATCAGTGCCTGCAGGCGTTGCAGCCGCGCAAGCTTGGCGGCTTGCGGTGTGTCGTCGTGGATGTTTGCTGCCGGCGTGCCGGGGCGCGCGCTGAACACGAAGCTGAAGCTCGCATCGAAGCCGACCTCTTCCACCAGGCGAACGGTGGCTTCGAAGTCGGCCTCGGTTTCGCCGGGAAAGCCGACGATGAAATCCGAAGAAAGCGATAGATCGGCGCGCACGGCGCGCAGCCTGCGTACGATCGACTTGTACTCGAGCGCGGTATAGCCGCGCTTCATAGCGGCGAGGATCCGGTCCGAGCCGCATTGCACCGGCAAATGCACGTGGCTCACGAGCTGCGGGACCGCCGCATAGGCATCGATCAGGCGTTGCGTGAATTCCTTCGGATGCGAGGTGGTGAAGCGGATGCGCTCGATGCCTGGAATTTCCGCGACGTACTCGAGCAGCAGGGCGAAATCGCCGAGCCCGCCGTCGGGTAGCCGCCCTCGCCAGGCGTTGACGTTCTGGCCGAGCAGCGTCACTTCCTTCACGTCCTGCTGAGCGAGCACTGCGACTTCGGTCAGGACGTCGTCAAGCGGGCGCGAGACCTCCTCGCCGCGGGTATACGGCACGACGCAGAATGTGCAGTATTTGCTGCAGCCTTCCATGATGGAGACGAATGCGGCGACGCCCTCGACCCGCGCGGGCGGCAGCGCGTCGAATTTCTCGATCTCGGGAAACGAGATGTCGACTTGCGCCTTGCCGGTGCGAATGCGCTCGTCGATCAATTCGGGCAGCCGATGCAGCGTTTGCGGGCCGAACACCACGTCAACGTAGGGCGCGCGCGCGACGATTTGCGCGCCCTCCTGGCTCGCCACGCATCCGCCCACGCCGATCAGCAACCCCGGACGCGAACGCTTCAGATGCTTGACGCGGCCCAGGTCGTGGAACACTTTTTCTTGCGCCTTCTCCCGCACCGAGCAGGTGTTGAAGAGAATTACGTCGGCCTCACCGGGGTCGTCCGTGGGCTCCATTCCGCGCGCAGCGTGCAGCACGTCCGCCATCTTGTCCGAGTCGTACTCGTTCATCTGGCAGCCGAAGGTGCGAATGAAGACTTTGCTCGTCATGACAGTCCGAGGCGGGCTAGCGCTTGGCCGCGTCGAGCCTCTGCTGTTCCTGCGCGTTGAGCAGGTAGATGCGCATCACCGACCCGGTCTGATCGATCGTATAGACCACGTCGGCTTTCGCCGGCAGGAAGCCGGGCGTTATGGTGCGGTTGTTGATGTCGAAGATCACTGCGCCGGGGGCGAGCCGGCGCGCCTCGCCGCCAATGACCACGAACGGGCTCTGGTAGCCGGTGAGCTCGGCGCGCTTGGCGTTTGCGGGCAGCGTGCGCAGCTGCGAATAAGCTTGCCCGGGATCGAGCGCGAGCCAGATGCCCAGGATCAGCCCCGCCAGCAGGTTTGCGAGTCGGTCGAAAGCCATAGAGAATCAGGAGTTTGTTTCGGGCACATTATAGCCCGGCAGACGGCGGGCGGTTTGGCCGCGCTGCGACAGGCGAGGAGCTGTGGTTGGTAGTGATGGAGGGACTCGAACCCTCAACCTCCACATTATGAGTGTGGCGCTCTAACCGGTTGAGCTACATCACCCGACATGCCGCCGCACGCGCATCGAGCCGGACGCGCGCGGGGCTCGTATTATGGCATGAATCGTGTGCTCGGCCAGGCAAAGAGGCGTGAGCGCATTGCCTCACATTGAAGGTAACCGAAGTTGATAGTGAAAGGGATTCGAACCGCTCATCGCTAACGCTGCACCGCCTGGCGGTGGTGGTTACAGCGGCAACCGGGCCGGTCGTAAACTGCCGATGACGTACGGTATAAGGAGCAACATTGCAAGGCAAGACTGCGGATTCGGATAGCGCACGGGCTGCAGTTGAATGCGACGTGCTCGTGATCGGCGCCGGCTTGGTGGGCGCCGGCTTCGCGAGCGCATTGCGCTCGAGCGGTTTGCGCACGCTGCTGCTCGATGCCGAGGTTCCCGCCGAGCCCTCGCAAGACGGCTGGGACAGCCGAATCTATGCGATCAGCCCGGGTTCGAAAGACTTCCTCGACCAATGCGGTGCGTGGGGACGCATTGCGTCCGAGCGCATTGCCTGCGTCGAAGCCATGCAGGTTTTCGGGGATGCGCAAGGCGCCGAGATCATCTTCAGCGCCTACGACTGTGCGATCCCGGAGCTGTGCTACATCGTCGAGGGCCGCGAAATTCAGCAGGCATTGGCGGCGGCGAACGCCGAACCGGGCGGCCCCGCTCGGCTGTTCGGCCATTCGCCGGTCGCCCTGGCGCTGGGCGAGGACGGCGTGCTGGTCGATCTCGCTGGAGGCCGATCGATCGATGCGCGCCTCGTGGTCGGCGCCGACGGAATGAATTCGTGGGTGCGCGAAATGGCGGGTATCGAGCACAGCGTCCGCGCCTACGGCCAGCAGGGTGTGGTCGCCAATTTCGAAACCGAGCTCGGCCACGAATCGATCGCGCGTCAGTGGTTCGTCTCTGAAGGCGTGGTTGCGTTGCTGCCCTTGCCCGGGAACCGCGTGTCGCTGGTCTGGTCTACCTCGGACGCTCACGCGACGCGTC
>JBOIEI010000860.1:0-4394 GCA_050741055.1 Burkholderiales bacterium
TGCCCGGGCCGCCCAGCACCGTCTCGTGCGTCGCACCGGAGTCGAACCAGACATCGAGCGTATCGCGCACTTTTTCGTACTGGGCCGCGTCTTCGCCGAGGAGCGCCTCGACGCTCACGTCCTGCCAGGCTTCGATGCCTGCCTTGTCCACGCGCTGGGCGACCGCTTCGAGCAATTCCGGCGTGCGCGGATGCAGCGCACCCGTCTCGCGCCGAACGAAGAACGTCATGGGCACGCCCCATTGCCGCTGGCGCGACAAGGTCCAGTCGGGCCGACCGGCGATCATCGCGTGCAACCGTGCCTTGCCCCATTCGGGGAAGAAGCGCGTCGCGTTCACCGCGCGCAAGGCAGTCGCGCGCAACGGCTCGGCCGGCTTCACGCCCTGGTAGCCCGGCACCTCGTCCATGCCCGCGAACCATTGCGTAGTTGCCCGATAAATGATCGGCGTCTTGTGCCGCCAGCAGTGCATGTAGCTGTGCGTCTCGGTGGCCCGCGCGAACAGCGCACCCACTTCCTCCAGCTTGGCGACGATTTTCGGGTTGGCATCCCAGATCGACAGGCCACCGAAGAATGGCAGCGAATCGGCATAGCGCCCGTCGCCGAGCACCGGATTGATGATCTGGTCGTCGCTCATGCCGTAGCGGCGGCAAGACAAAAAATCTTCCACGCCATAAGCCGGGGCGCTATGGACGATGCCGGTGCCTTGCTCGGCCGTCACGTATTCGCCCAGGAAGACGGGTGAGAGCCGATCGTAGAACGGATGGCGAAAATCGATCCGCTCCAGCGCCGCGCCCTTGCAGCGCGCCAGGGTTCGGCCGCCCAGCCGGTAGCGTTCGAGACAGCGATCGGCAAGCGCATCGGCAAGCACCAGCAGTCCCTTTTCGGTGGCGATCAGCCGATAGTCGAACTCGGGGTGCGCATTCAACGCCTGGTTGGCCGGCAGCGTCCAGGGGGTCGTTGTCCAGATGACCGCATAGGCGCGCTCATCGGGCAAACGCGCCAGGCCGAACGCACGCGCGAGGCGTTCCGGCTCGGCGATCGGAAAGCCCACGTCGACGGCGATATCCTCGCGGTCGGCATATTCGACCTCGGCCTCGGCCAGTGCCGATCCGCAGTCGAAGCACCAGTTCACTGGCTTGAGACCGCGATAGAGATAGCCCTTCTGCAGCAAACGTCCGAGCGTGCGGATCTCGTTCGCCTCGGTGGCGAAATCCATGGTGCGGTAGGGATGCGCCCAGTCGCCGAGCACGCCGAGCCGGATGAAATCCGCCTTCTGCCGTGCGATCTGCTCGGTGGCGTACGCGCGCGCGAGACGTTGCGTCTTCTCCGGCGGAAGATTCTTGCCGTGATCCTTCTCGATCTGCACCTCGATCGGCATGCCGTGGCAGTCCCACCCCGGTACGTAGGGCGCGTCGAAGCCCATCAGCGTGCGGCTCTTGACGATGATGTCCTTCAGTACCTTGTTGACGGCATGGCCGATGTGAATATCGCCGTTCGCATAGGGAGGGCCATCGTGCAGGACGAACACGGGACGGCCGCGGCGCGCCTGCCGGATCCTTTCGTACAGCTTTTCCGCCTGCCAGCGCGCGAGCATCGCGGGCTCGCGTTTGGCCAGGTCGCCCCGCATGGGAAACGCGGTGTCGGGCAGATTGAGTGTCTTCTTGTAATCGGTCATGGCGTGTGACCCGGCCAGCCGGCCGGATGGATCGAGCTAGCGTCCGCGTTGGCCGGCGCCCCCAGCGGCCGCCGCAGGGCCGGCGAAAAAAAGCCGGGTCTCGTCGACATCGCGCGCGATCTGCTTGCGCAGGGTTTCGACGTCGGAGAACTTCTGCTCGGCGCGCAGCTTGCGCAGAAACTCGACCCGCACGTGCCGGCCGTAGATGTCGCGGTCGAAGTCGAGGACATGAACCTCCAGCGTGGGCGCGCCGTGCGCGTGTATCGTGGGTCGCACGCCGAGGCTCGCCGCACCCGCCAATGCACTGGAGCCGATGCCGTACACCCGAACCGCGAAAATGCCCTGCAGCGGAGGGCGATTGTGCCGCATGCGGATATTGGCGGTAGGAAATCCGAGCGTGCGTCCGAGCCGGTCACCACCGATCACGCGGCCACTAATGGAATAGGGACGTCCGAGCAGCTGGGTTGCCAGATCGAGATCGCCTTCGGCCAGCGCCGCGCGGATCGCCGTGCTCGATACGCGCCGGCCCCCAACCGTGACCGACGAGATCGAATTGACCACGTATCCACCCGCCGCTGCCAAGGACTGCAGCAGCGTAAGATCGCCCGCACGCCGGGCGCCGAAGCGGAAATCGTCACCGACGAGCAGCCAGCGCACGCTCAAACCGCGCACGAGCACGCGCTCGACGAATGCCTCCGGCGGCGTGCGTGCCAGATCGTAGCTGAAACGGCAAACGTAGGCTCGATCCACACCCAGCGCGGCCAGCGTCTCGAGCTTCTCGCGCAGCGAGGAGAGCCGCGTGGGCGCCTGATCGGGCGCAAAGAATTCGCGTGGATGCGGCTCGAACGTCATCACCGCCGCGGGCAGCGCGCGCGCCGCAGCCTCGCGCCGCAGCCGTTCGAGCATTGCCTGATGCCCGAGGTGCACGCCGTCGAAGTTGCCGATGGTGAGCGCGATCGGAATATCGGCGCGCGCGGGAATGGTTCTAAAGACGCGCATGAGCTCGCCGCAAAAGCTTGGATGTTACCGTGTTCAGGTGCGACGGGCACGATTCGCGCCGGATCGCGGTGGCGGCGCGTTTTTTCAGGGGCTCGCCCGCCGAGCGAAATCGCGCGGCCGGAATCCCAGCAGCGCCAGCACCGCGAAATAGACACCGGCGCCCACGACGACCAGTGTGGCAAGGCGCAACGCACGCGCACCGGGCGCAGCATCCAACCACCATTGCGCCGGACCGGCGCTCCACCACAAGGCCGCCGCCATGGCGCCCAGAGCCAGCACCAGCCGTGCGCCGAAGGCGCCCCATCCCGGCTCCGGCCAATAGATTCGAGCTCGGCGCAAACCGCGGTACAGCAGCGCGGCGTTCAGGCAGCCGCCCAGGCCGATCGCGAGCGCGAGGCCGGCGTGCTGGAGCGGAAACACGAACGCCAGGTTCATCAGCTGCGTTGCCGCCAACGTGACGAGCGCAAACTTGACGGGCGTGCGGATGTCCTGCCGGGCGTAGAACCCGGGTGCGAGGATCTTCACCAGGATGATGCCGACCAGCCCCACGCTGTAGGCCATCACTGCCTGGCGCGTCATGAGCACGTCGTGGGCCGAGAACTCTCCGTACATGAACAGCGTCGCTACGAGCGGCACGGCGAGCAGGGCGAGCGCCACCGCGGCCGGCACTGCGAGGAGGAAGGTCAGGCGCAATCCCCAGTCGAGCAGCCGCCGGTACTCCTCGCTCGAGGCGTCGGCGTGATGTCGCGCGAGGCTGGGCAGCAGGATGGTGCCAAGCGCGACGCCCAGCAGACCGCTGGGAAATTCCATCAGCCGGTCGGCGTAGTACAGCCAGGAGACGCTCCCCGAGACCAGGAAGGAGGCGAACACGACGTTGATCAGAAGGCTTACCTGCGCGATCGAGACACCGAACGCCGCCGGCCCCATCAGCCGCAGGATGCGCCATACGCCCTCATCGCGCAGATCGAGCCGGAATCGCGGCAGCAGGCCCATGCGGGCGAGAAACGGCAGCTGGAAGGCGAGCTGCGCGATGCCGCCGCAGAATACCGCCCAGGCGAGCGCCTTCACCGGTGGATCGAAGTACGGCGTCAGCCACAGCCCGAATACGATGAAGCAGACGTTGAGGAGAACGGGCGTGAACGCCGGCACGCTGAAGCGACTGTAGGTGTTGAGAATGGCGCCGGCGAGCGCGGTGAGCGAAATGAACAGGATGTACGGAAAGACGATGCGCAGCAGGTCGATCGTCAGCTCGAGCTTCACTGCGTCGTCCGCGAAGCCCGGGGCCGTCAGATAGATGACGACCGGCGCGGCCAGCATACCGAGCACGGTGACGGCGATCAGGGCGAGGAACAGCGCCGAGGCCACATGATCGATGAGCGCCCGGGTGTCGGCGTCGCCGCGCCGGTTCTTGTACTCGGCCAGCACCGGAACGAAGGCCTGCGAAAATGCGCCCTCCGCGAACAGCCGGCGCAGTAGATTCGGGATCTTGAAAGCGACGAAGAAGGCATCGGTGAGCACACCGGCGCCGAACGTCCGGGCGATGACCACGTCGCGCACGAACCCCAGGATTCGCGACAGCAGCGTCATGCTGCTCACCCGGACGAGCGCATGCAACAGGTTCATCGTCCCGCCCGCCCGGATCTTGACCTTGTCAAACCGGGGCAACAACCGTATGATTTCACCCTTTTTTCCGCTTCCCCGAGGAATCCATGGCCAATAT
>JBOIEI010000861.1:0-5509 GCA_050741055.1 Burkholderiales bacterium
GGACATGATGGCCCAGTTCTCGGTGCTGTCGCGGCTGAAGGAGCCGGAGAATTCCAGTCTCTACTCGAAAATGCGCGTCTACGACGGCGAGATCCTGAAGGACACCGATCCCAAGGCCAAGTCGTTCCAGGAGTACCGCGACTACGCGGGCCCCGAGGAAGGCATGAGCGGCATTTCCACCCGTTTCGCCTTCAAGGTGCTGTCCGCGGTGTTCAACTACGACCAGACCGAGGTCGCCGCCAACCCGGTGCACCTGATGTACGTGCTGGAGCAGCGCATCGGCCGCGAGGACTTCCCGGAGGAGCAGAAGCGCAAGTACCTGGAGTTCATCAAGGGCTGGCTGAGCCCGCGCTACGCCGAGTTCATCGGCAAGGAGACGCAGACCGCCTACCTCGAGTCCTACTCCGAGTACGGGCAGAACATCTTCGACCGCTACGTCACCTACGCCGACTGCTGGCTGCAGGACGAGGAGTACCGCGACCCGGATACCGGCGAGATCTTCGACCGCGCGGCGCTCAACGCCGAGCTGGAGAAGATCGAGAAGCCGGCGGGCATCGCCAATCCGAAGGACTTCCGCAACGAGGTGGTGAACTTCGTGCTGCGCGCGCGCGCCAACAACGCCGGCAAAAACCCGGCGTGGAACAGCTACGAGAAGCTGCGCGAGGTGATCGAGAAGAAGATGTTCTCCAACACCGAGGATCTGCTGCCGGTGATCTCGTTCAACGCCAAGGCCTCCGACGACGACCGCAGCAAGCACGAGAATTTCGTCGCGCGCATGGTGGCGAAGGGCTACACCGAGAAGCAGGTGCGGTTGCTGTGCGATTGGTACCTGCGGGTACGCAAGTCGTCCTAGGCCGGGGCGGCGACGCTCCGCTCGAAGCCCGAGCGCAACCCTGAACGAGGCAGGATGCCCATGGCCCACCTGATCGATCGGCGCGAGAACGCCCCCAATAAGAGCGCGGTCAATCGCGCCCGATTCCTGCGCCGCTATAAGGAGCAGATCCGGCGCGCCGTGCACGACATGGTGTCCGAGCGCTCGATCACCGACATGGATCGCGGCGGCAACGTGAGCGTGCCGCGCAAGGACATCTCCGAGCCGGTATTCCGGCACGGTCCGGGCGGCGACCGCGAGATCGTCCACCCGGGCAACCGCGAGTTCACCAAGGGCGACCGCATACCGCGCCCCGAGGGCGGCAGCGGCGAGGGCGGCGGCAGCGAGCCCGGCACGGGCGAATCCGAGGACGAGTTCGTATTCGCACTCTCGCGCGAGGAATTCCTCCACATCTTCTTCGAGGACCTGGAGCTGCCGCGGCTCGAGCGCAACATGCTGGCCGGCATCGAGGAGCACAAGCCGCAGCGCGCCGGCTATACCACCACCGGCTCGCCGACCAACCTGGCGATCGTGCGTACGATGCGAACCTCGCTGGCGCGGCGGATCGCGCTCGGCGGGCCGCTGGCGCGCGAGATCGAAGCACTCGACGACGAGCTCGTGCGCGCGCTCGCCGAAGACCGCCCGCAGGCCGAGCTCCAGGCGCTGCGCGACCTGATCGAAGAGCTCAAGCACAAGCTCGCGCGCGTGCCCTTCCTGGACGAGTTCGATCTGCGCTACCGCAATCGCGTCAACGTGCCGGAGCCGACCGCGCGCGCCGTCATGTTCTGTCTGATGGACGTCTCGGCCTCCATGGACGAGGCGAAGAAAGACTTGGCCAAGCGCTTCTTCACGCTGCTCTACCTGTTCCTCACGCGCAAGTACGAGCACGTCGAGCTGGTGTTCGTCCGCCATACCGACAATGCCGAGGAGGTGGACGAGAAGACCTTCTTCTATGATCGCAAGAGCGGCGGCACGGTGGTGCTCTCGGCGCTGCAGCTGATGGCCGAGATCGTCGAAGTCCGCTACGCCAGCGGCGGCTGGAACATCTACGCGGCGCAAGCCTCCGATGGCGACGCGTTCGGCGCCGACGCGGGCAAGAGCGCGCGCTTTCTGGCCGACCGCCTCCTGCCGCAGACGCGCTATTTCGCCTACCTGGAGACGCCCGACGAGTCGGGCGCGCGCATGAGCAGCCTGTGGGTGGAATACCAGGAGATCAGCGCTGCGCCGGGGTCGTTCGCCATGCGGCGGGTCACGCGGCGCGAAGAGATCTATCCCGTGTTCCGCGAGCTCTTCCGCAAGGACGTGGGGGCGCAGGCGGCATGAGCGGGGCGGAGGCGGCGGCATGAGTTTCATTTCTACCGGCGCGGACTGGGACTTCGAGCTGATCGAGCGCTACGAAAAGGCGGTCAGCGCGTGTGCGGCCGAGTTCAATCTCGACACGTACGCGAACCAGATCGAAGTCATCAGCTCCGAGCAGATGCTCGACGCTTATGCGAGCGCGGGGCTGCCGGTCGGCTATCCGCACTGGACCTATGGCAAGGAGTTCATTCGCAACGAGCAGGCGTACCGCAAGGGCTATCAGGCGCTCGCCTACGAGATCGTGATCAACTCCGACCCCTGTATCGCCTATCTCATGGAAGAGAACACCATGATGATGCAGGCGCTGGTGATCGCGCACGCCTGTTTCGGCCACAACTCTTTTTTCAAAGGCAACTATCTTTTCCGGCAGTGGACCGAGGCCGACGCGATCATCGACTACCTCGTGTTCGCGCGCCGCTACGTGATGGAGTGCGAGGAGCGCTACGGCGAGGCCGAGGTGGAAGCGATCATCGATTCGTGCCATGCGCTGAGCCTGCACGGAGTCGACCGCTTCAAGCGTCCGCAGCCGCCGTCGGCACGCGAGGAGCGGGTGCGCGCCGAGGCGCGCACCGCCTACGAGCAGCGGCAGTTCAACGACCTGTGGCGCACGGTTCCGGGGCGCGAGCCGACGCATTCCACCGGCAAGAAGCGCGACTTTCCGGCCGAGCCGGAGGAGAACATCCTCTACTTCGTGGAGAAGCACTCGCCGCGGCTGGAGCCCTGGCAGCGGGAGCTCGTGCGCATCGTGCGCAAGCTCGCGCAGTACTTCTATCCGCAGGTTCAGACCAAGGTGATGAACGAAGGCTGGGCGACCTTCTGGCACTACAACCTCATCAACCGGCTCTACGACAAGCGCCAGATCAACGACGGCTTCATGCTGGAGTTCCTGCAGTCGCATACCAACGTCGTCTGCCAGCGCGGCTTCGACGAGCGCGGCTTCGGCGGCATCAATCCGTATGCGCTCGGCTTCGCCATGTTCACGGACCTGCGCCGCGTGTGCGAAAAGCCCACGCCCGAGGATCGGCGCTGGTTCCCGGAAATGGCGGGCTCCGACTGGGGCAAGTCGCTCGACTTCGCCATGCGCAACTTCAAGGACGAATCGTTCATCGGTCAGTTCCTGTCGCCCAAGCTCATGCGCGAGTTCCATTTCTTCGCCGTGGCCGACCACGAAGCCGAATCGGACCTGGTAATCGATTCGATCCACGACGAGGACGGCTACCGGCGGCTGCGCAAGCTCCTGTCGGAGCAGTACAAGCGCGAGAATTCGGTTCCCGACATCCAGGTCGTTCGCTTCGAGCGCGACGGCGACCGCTCCCTCACCCTCAAGCACTTCGAAGCGCGCAATCGGCCGTTGAAGCTGGAAGAGGCGCAGGAGGTGATGAAACACCTGTCGCGGCTCTGGGGCTTCGCCGTGCGGCTGGAATCGGTCGATCCCGAAGGCAAGACCAAGAACACGCTCGAGTGCGCGCACTGAACGCGCGTCGGTAACGCGCGCCGAGCCGCCGCGGCTGCAGCGCCAGCTGCGCCGATCGCCGCGCCGATCATCCCGGTTTGTCTAGGCAGCATGCGCGTGCCACAATCGCGCTGTGTGACATGACATTGCGGTGGGCCAGCGGAAGCGATGCAGGCGGCGGAGCAATTCGAGCACATGGCGCGAGGTCCCGACGAGGCCATCGATCTGGCCCGGGGCGCGCTGCTGATCGCGGCCGAAGAGTATCCCGACCTGGACATCGAGGGTTGCGTCGGCGTGCTGAACGGCTTGGCCGAGGCGCTGCGCAAGCGGCTGCGACCCGACATCGGTCCGACCGACTCGATCCGCGCGCTCAACCGCTACATGTTCGAGGAGCTGGGCTTTCACGGCGCCACCGAGGATTACTACGATCCCCGCAACAGCTTTCTCAACGACGTGCTCGCGCGCCGCACCGGCATTCCGATCACGCTCGCGATCGTCTACATAAGCCTTGGGCGCGGCATCGGCCTGCGCCTCGAAGGGGTCTCGTTCCCGGGCCACTTCCTGGTCCGTTGCCCGGTGCACGACGGCACGGCGATCCTGGATCCCTATCACAAGGGGGCGTCGCTCGGCATTGCGGACCTGCAGAAACGGCTGACGCCGGTGCAGGGCAAGGCGCCGAGCCGGGCCGAGGTGGCCGCGCTGCTTGCGCCGGCGCGCGCGCGAGAGATCCTTTCCCGGCTGCTGCGCAATCTGCGCGGCATCTACATGCACTACCGGCAGCTGCCGCAGGCGCTGTCGGCGACCTCCCGCATTCTCGCCTTGTCGCCCGACAACACCCGTGAATGGCGCGAGCGCGCCAACCTGCATCTCGCGCTGGAATGCTTCCGTGCGGCGCTGGCCGACTTCCAGAGCTATCTCGCGCTGGCGCCGGAGGCCGACGACGCCGAGGCCGTTCGAGCCCGGGTAGTGGAGCTGCAGCGCACCTGCTCGATGCTCAATTGAGCGCCCGCAGGCAGAGGAAGAGGGGCGCGCAGCGCGCAAAGCAGCTTGTCGTTTGCTTTCCGGGCGGTCAATAGGCAATGCGGCCCGCTGCGGCGTATGCGGCTCTGAGCCTTTGCGTGTTGTTCTGGGCGGGCAACGTGGTCACGGCGCGGGCGTTGCACGACCACATCCCGCCGTTCACGCTGTCGTTCTGGCGCTGGAGTGCGGCGTTGCTCTGCCTCCTGCCCTGGGTCGCCAGGGATCTGATTGCATACGGCGCAGCCATCCGCGACGGCTGGCGTCGTCTGGTGCCAGCCGGCATTCTCGGCATGGCTGCGTACAGCGGCCTGGTCTACCTGGGACTGCAATGGACCAGCGCAACCAATGCCGCATTGATCAACGCCGCGTTGCCGATCGTCATCGCCGCGCTCGGCGGCCTGTTGTACCGGCAGCGGCTCGCCCTGTTGCAATGGTCGGGTGTGGCCGTCTCGCTTGCCGGCGTGGTGGCGATCGTGCTGCAGACCGGTGACGGATCCGCCGCGGTGAATCCGGGTGATCTATGGGTGTTCGCCGCAGTGGTCGGCTTCGCGATCTATACCGTGTGCTTCGGGCGTGCCCGTTCGGGCTTGCCGCCGGGCTGCTATCTGGCGGCAATGATCGCCATCGCCGCGACTGCGTCCTTGCCTCTGCACTTGTGGGAGGCGGCATCGCGGCCGGTCGACTTCACGCTCCCGATCGCTGCGGCGGTGGCCTATCTCGCGATCTTCCCGTCCATCCTGTCGTACGCATTCTGGAACAAGGGCGTGGAGACGGTCGGCGCGGCTCGCGCCGGTGCGTTTCTGAAC
>JBOIEI010000862.1:0-5251 GCA_050741055.1 Burkholderiales bacterium
GTCTCATGCACCGCAAGCAGCCGCTCGCCGCCGATGCCGGCATGCTGTTCGTGTTCACCGCAGCCGGTTTCCACGGCATGTGGATGCGCAACACCTATATCCCGCTGTCGGTCGCATTCGTCGACGAGCGCGGCGTCATCCTGAATATCGCCGACATGATGCCGCTCACCCGCGATGCCCATACCGCGGCCGGGTTCGCGCTTTATGCCCTGGAGATGAACCAGGGCTGGTTCGCCGCGCGCGGCATTCGTGCAGGCGCGAAGGTGCTGGGGCTCGAAGCCGCAGCGAAGCCGAAGTAATCGCCGCCACGCGTCAGCCGCAAAACGATAAAGGGACCACGCTCGATTTCGATGGATCGAGCCTGGCCCCTTTTTCTGTTGCGTGATGGTCAGGCGAAATTCTTGGCCGCGAAATCCCAGTTCGCCAGGCTGGCGAGAAAGGTTTCGACGAACTTGGGCCGTGCGTTGCGATAGTCGATGTAGTAGGCATGTTCCCACACGTCGATCGTCAGCAGCGCCTTGTCGCTGGTGCTGAGCGGGGTGCCGGCGTTGCTGGTGTTGACGATGTCGACCGAGCCGTCGCCCTTCTTCACCAGCCACGTCCAGCCCGAGCCGAAGTTGCCCACGGCCGAGGCCTGGAACTGCTTTTTGAAGTCGTCCAGGGAGCCCCACTTCTTGTCGATCGCCTGCGCCAGCGCGCCGCCCGGCGCACCGCCGCCGCCCGGCTTCATGCAGCTCCAGAAGAACGTGTGGTTCCAGACCTGCGCGGCGTTGTTGAAGACTCCACCCGGAGGCGCTTTCTTGACGATCTCCTCCAGGGTCATCTTGTCGTACTCGGTGTTCGGGATGAGATTGTTCAGGTTGGTGACGTACGCCTGATGATGCTTGCCGTAGTGGAACTCGAGCGTTTCCTTGGATACGTGCGGGGCGAGCGCATCCATGGCGTACGGCAGGGGCGGAAGCTCGTGCTTCATCGGGTCTTCTCCTGTTGGCGCGGACGGAACAGATCATTCTAGCCAAACGCATGAGGCGCAACAACCGCAGTTCCCTCCGCCCGAATCGCCCGGAAGCTCCCATCCGCCATCCGGCTCGCGTCGGGCTCGAGATTTCGTCACGCGACGTGGCGGCGGGTGGTGGCGATCGCGGCCAGCGCCTTAGCCTGATTGAAATCGTCGCAATAGCCCACGGCGTGCAGGCAGGCCGCCAGCTGATTGACGATCGGTGTAGGCACCGCGCGCACGCCGTCGCACGCTTGTCGTAGCCAGGCGGCGGTCGAGCGCACATCGAGCGCGGCGGGAAGTGCGGCTGCGCGGCGCGCTTGCGGCTCGGCCGCGTCGAACAGGACGCGCTGCTCGCCCGATTCCCAGTATTCCATGCGCGGGCGCCTGAAGGGATTGGCGAACGCCTCGCCCTCGGTGGCACGCAGCAGCAGCACGCGTGTTCGGTTGGTTGCAACGCTGCCGCGCATCAGCTCGATCTCGTCGTCGCTATCAGCCCCTGCAATGACCAGCGCACCGCAGTCGAACGGATCGATCAGGCGTGCGGCGGTGACGAGCAACGGCAGCGGACCGAGACGCGGCCGCAGCGCCAGCAACGCGGCGAGACCCGGCGCAGCCAATGCATCCGGAACGAACGCGAGGCGCCGGGTCGCGAGCTCCTCGGCCACCTGAGGCGTCTGCGCACAAGGCATGATCCCGAGCTCGCGCAATACCAGGGCGGTGGAGACACCCTGATCCGCGTGTAGCGGTCCGTGCATCAACACCGGCACGTCGAAGCGGGCCAGCAGCAGTCCGAGCAGCGGCGCCAGGTTCGGCATGTTGACCGCTCCGCCGTAGCAACCGATCACGACCGGCCGGTGTCTATCGTCGCCGCGCCAGCGCGTCACCCGCGTGTCGAGCGCAGCGAGCAGCGAGCGCAGCAGGTGGCCGGAAGCGAACGGCCTGCGCACTGTGGCAAGCAAGGCGCCGAGCTCGACATCCGGGATTCCCCCGTCGAGCAGTGCGCCTGCAAGCAGCTCCAGCTCATGCTGCGGAATCAGCGCGTCGCCATCGAGCAATAGCAGGTACTCGGCGTACGACTTCATTCGGCTGTAATCCTCGTCGACGGATAAGCGCGCTGGCAGCAAGCGTCGTGCCAACTGGTAACGATATCGCATCGCCCGCTCGGCCTGGGCGCGATTCGCCTGGGGGTGGCGTATTCCGGCGACGCCGGGCAGGCGTCCGGATACGAAGCACCAGCGCGGATGCGCGGCGCACCGACGAACGGCGACATTCGGGTGCACCGCCCACCCCTGGTCGCATTGAATTGGTGCGCGGCCATGCGGCCGCCACCAGCGCTCCCGGTGTTCGCTAAGGTTTTGCCGCGAGCAACCGCGCGAGCCCGTCCGCCAACCCGGTCGCCGGCACGAAGCCGAGAATTTCGCGCATCTGCTGCGGGCGCATCGCCGAATCGCGAATGTCGCCCGGCACGGGTGGGTCGAAGCGCACCTGCGGTGTTCGACCCGCGCAGCGCCCGAGCGCCTCGATCAACTGCAGCAGGCTCACGCTCGTGCCCGTGCCCACGTTCAGCACGCCGTCGTAGGGCGATTTCAGCGCCGCGACGTTGGCGCGAGCGACATCGCCGACGTAGACGAAGTCGCGGGTCTGGCGGCCGTCGCCGAACACCGTGAGCGGGCTATCGGCGCCGATGCAAGCGGCGAAGCGGCTGATCACGCCGGCATACGGCGAAGCCGGGTCCTGGCGCGGACCGTATACGTTGAAATAACGCATGCCCAGCAGGCTCACCCCGTACAGACTGCGATAGAGCGCGGCGTACTGATCGTCGATCGACTTCTCTAGGCCGTAAGGCGAGGTCGGCCGGCAAGGTGCGCCCTCGTCCAGCGGCAACGTTTCCGGCGCCCCATACACCGCGGCGCTGGACGCATACACGAGGCGCACGCGACCGGCGCTGCGCGCGGCCTCGGCGACGTTGAGAAAGCCCGCGATGTTGTGGCTCGCCGAATGCGCAGGGTCTTCGAGCGATGCGCGCACGGAGACTTGTGCAGCCAAGTGCAGCACGTGCGTAGCGCCCGCGAGCGCGCGCCGAACGGTCGCAGCATCGCGGATGTCGCCCTCGATCCATTCGACGCGCTCGTGCTCGGGAACGTTGGCGCGCTTGCCCGTGCTGAGATTGTCGAGCACGGTTACGCGAGCGCCCTCTGCGAGCAGCGCCTCGACACTATGCGAGCCGATGAATCCGGCGCCGCCCGTAACCAATACGTGCATGGGATCTTCTGCCATCGGTGGGACGTCCGCGCACTACGCAGGCGCCGTCGGCGCAGCGCAGTTCCAGCAGATCTCGAACCCGGCGGGATTTTCCTCCCCGCACGCAGGGCACGGTCGCGGCGGCACAGCGGGCTGCGGGCGCTCGAAGCCTTCGAATACCTGCCGCGCGGTGCTCAGATCGCGTGCATTCGCGAGCCAGATCTCCGGATAGACCTGCGAGAACGGAATCTCACCCAGCCCGCCCTGCGCATTGGCGTTGAGAACGTGTGCTTCGATGCCGGCCGCTTGCAGCAGCCCGAGCAGAATATGCGCATCCTGCAGGTTCGCGGCCGTATACGCCTTGATCATTCCGATCTGCCGGCGCTCAGCCCCTTGAGACACTCGCTCATGAAATTGTTGCGCTCGTCGCCTTTCTTCTCGTCGGCGCGCTGATTGCATTCGGTCATGCGCATCTGCTGCGCGGTCGGTGCCTTGTCCGTCTTCACGTCCGCTGCCACGGCGACCGGCGTGACGGGGCAGGCGACCAGCAGTGCAGCGAACGCGCGTCTCATCGCAATCTCCATCGATATGCCTAGGGGAATCCGGTCCGGCCTGCTTACAAGCATTGCACGCGCACTCGGGGGCGTCAATCGCACGGGACGCATCGAAGGGACGCGGTTGCAGCACCGCGCCATCCAGCCGGACGTGCGGAATCGCACAGCTAAGCACCGAAACGGTTTATGCTTGGCGTGCCGCACAAGACCGCTAAGCGCTGAACCCTAAAACACGGCTTCTTGAAAGGGGAAGATATGGCGATCATTCAGGAGTTCAAGGAATTCGCGATCACGGGCAACATGATGGATCTTGCGGTGGCGGTCATCATCGGCGCCGCCTTCGGCAAGATCATCGACTCGCTGGTGAAGGACATAATCATGCCGCTGATCGGGTTACTCATGGGCGGCGTGGATTTCCGGCATCTGTTCATCACGCTGGGCTCCGCCAGCTATGCCACGCTGGCCGAAGCGGAGAAAGCGGGCGCCGCAGTGCTGCGCTACGGCACATTCCTGCAGACGCTGGTCGATTTCCTGATCATCGCCTGGGTGATCTTCCTCGTCATCAAGGCGATCAATCGCATGAAGCGCGAGCAGCCGGCCGCCCCGGCAGCGCCGCCCGAGGAAGTCGTGTTGCTCAGGGAGATTCGCGACGCGGTGCGCAAGCCCTGACGCGGATTACTTCACCACGCGGACAACTTCATCAGCCGGGCCTGACGCGGCCGGCTGGCGCGATCGAGAAAGCGGATTCCAAGCAGGCGGCAGCGATGCCGCAACCCTCGCCGCTCCGAGGATGCGCGTTGCTGTAGCGGCGAAAAGCCGCCAGCAGCTCGCGCATGTCGCGTGTGCCCTGGCCGGCGCCGATGGCAGCCTCCACGCTGTCGACGAATGATTCCAGCCCGCGCAGCAAGGGCTGCTCCTCCAGTCCGATGAGCGCGATCAGCAACTCCGTCAACGCGATCAGGCCGCCGGAGCTCAGCCGGCGCACCGCGCTGAAGTCGATCACCGCGCCGCCCGGCGAAGCGCAGGCGCTGCGAATCATGTCGAGCTTGGGAAGGTCGTCGAAATTCACCTTGACCGGCAGGACGAAGCTCACCGGCGGCTGGTCGAGCCGCAGCGGGCTGCCGAACCGGGCGAGGTGCTTGCGCACCAGGTCGTTGTAATCGGCGATGCGCTCGTGGGCGAGGTAGACGCCGGCGAGGATGCGCCACAGGCGGGGATCGGTCGAGCCGAGCTCGACTTTCAGCGCGATGGAATCGACCAGAATCTCGATCTGGCGCAGGATACGCTCGGTCGGGTCGGCCGCTTCGTTGGTTTCGGCACCGCGCATGACCACGGTATCCGTGAAGTCGAGATCGGACAGCTCCAGCTCGCTCAGCTTTGCCGGCATGACGCATTCCTCCAGGCACGGCTTTCGATCAGGCCGAAGGGGCGCGGCATCGAACCGCTCCGGTACGAT
>JBOIEI010000863.1:0-2872 GCA_050741055.1 Burkholderiales bacterium
GACGTTTTCCAGGACACGCGCTCGATTCTCGAGCCGGCCGGGGCCTTGTCGATCGCGGGCGCGAAACGCTACGTCGAGCGCAAGGGGGCGCGCAACGAAACGCTGGTCGCGGTGGCCTCCGGTGCCAACATGAACTTCGATCGCCTGCGCTTCGTGGCCGAGGCCGCGGAGCTCGGCGAGCACCGGGAAGCGCTTCTGTCCGTCACGATTCCGGAGCGGCCGGGCAGCTTCCGCGATTTCTGCGCGCGCATCGGCATGCGCAGTATCACCGAGTTCAATTATCGCTACGCCGATCCCGGCAGCGCGCACGTGTTCGTGGGGGTTCAGGTTCGCGACCGCACCGAGACCGGCAAGCTGGTCGCCGAGCTGCGGCGCAGCGCACTGACCACGCTCGACCTCTCCGACAACGAGCTGGCGAAGCTGCACATCCGCCACACGGTCGGTGGTCATGCGCCGGCCGAGGTAAACAACGAGATTCTGTACCGGTTCGAGTTTCCCGAACGGCCCGGTGCGTTGATGAAGTTCCTGAGCGCAATGAGCGGGGGCTGGAACATCAGCCTCTTTCACTACCGCAATCAGGGCGCGGACTACGGCCGCGTGCTGGTCGGCATGCAGGTTCCACGCAAGGACGAGGCGGCGTTTCGACGCTTCCTGCAACATCTGGGGTATCGTTATTGGGATGAAAGCCGCAACCCGGCGTATCGGCTTTTTCTGCGCTGAGCAACTCGCCCGGCGCTCGCGCGCGTGCTGTTTGCGCGCATCCTGTTCGTACGCGTGCTGTTTGCGCGCATGCTGTTTGTGCATGTGCTGTTTGTGCATGTGCTGCTGGATCCTCGCCGCCGCACTGATGCTTGCGGCCGCGCCGGCACGGGCGCAGAGCGACGACGACTTCATGGCGGCGCGCGAAGCGTTCCGCACGGGCAATCGGGCGCGCCTGGATGCGCTTGCCCCGCGACTACGCGAACACGTGCTGTATCCCTACGTGGCCTACTATCGCATGCGCCAGCGAATCGATGAAACGCCGGCCGAGGACGTGCGCGACATGATGGCGCAGCTCGCCGACGGTCCGCTCGCCGACCGCCTGCGCAACGACTGGCTCGAGTCGGTTGCCAAGCGTGGCCTGTGGGAGGTGTTCGATGCCGATCGAACGGGCTTGCGGACCGAAGACAGAGAAGTGACCTGCTACGCGCTACAGCGTGCGGTGCGGCTCGGCGATGCGGGTGCGTTGCAAGCCGTGCGCGCGCATTGGCTGTCGAGTCGTCGCGCGGTGCCCGAGTCGTGCAACACCGTGTACGAGAGCGCGATGGCCGCCGGGGCGATCGATGCGGACGATGTCTGGGCGCGCATCCGGCTCGCCTTGCAGCACGGCCAGGTGAGCCTCGCCAAGAGCCTGGACCGCAACTTGCCGGGGCGCCAGGGACTCAACTCGAAGCAGCTGGATGCGGCGGCGGCCGATCCCCGCAAGTACCTCGAGCGCCGAGGCGAGGTGCCCAAAGCGCATGGCGCTCGCGAGATTTTCCTGTTCGCGATCCAGCGGCTCGCCCGCAGGTCCCCGCAGGAAGCGGCGACGCGGTTTCGCACGCTCGAGGCCGATCTGCGACGGGAGGATCGGGAATACGTCTGGGGCCGGATCGCCTACTACGGGGCGTTGTTTCACGATCCCGAAGCGCTCGCCTGGTTTGCGCGCGCGGGCCGGCTGGACGACGACCAGCTGGCGTGGCAGGCGCGCGCTGCGTTGCGCGCGCAGCAGTGGAGCGAGTTGCTTGCCTCGGTCGATGCGATGAGCGAAGCCGGTCAGGCCGAGCCCGAGTGGCGCTACTGGAAAGCGCGCGCGCTCAGCGTCCAAGGCAAGCCGGCCGAGGCGAATGCTTTGCTCGCGCCGCTGTCTACCGAGCATCAGTTCTACGGGCTGCTTGCGGCCGAGGAACTGGGCGAGACCATCGGTGCGCCGAGCGAAGCCTACCGGCCCTCGGAGGCCGACATCCAGGCGATCGCGGCCATGGGTGCCATCCGCCGCGCGCTTGCCTTCTATCGGCTCAGTCTTCGGTTTCAAGGCAACCGCGAATGGCTATGGGCCATCGGCGACTTCGACGATCGGCAATTGCTCGCCGCCGCGGAATATGCGCGTCGCAACGAGCTGTGGGATCGCGCCATCAATACGGCCGAGCGCACCCGCAGCTTGCACGATTTCGGCCTGCGCTACCTCGCCCCTTACCGCGAACAATTTCATGCCTATGCCACCGAACACGCCCTGGACGAGGCGTGGGTGTTCGGGATCGTACGCCAGGAAAGCCGCTTCATCGCCGATGCGCGCTCCAGCGCCGGGGCGATGGGCCTCATGCAGCTGATGCCCGCCACGGCGCGCTGGGTTGCGGGCAAGCTCGGCCTGAAGGGGTTCCGCCAGGCGGTCGTGTCCGACCTGGACATCAACATTTCGCTCGGCACATACTACCTGCGGCACGTGCTCGATACGCTCGACAACCACCCCGTGCTCGCCTCGGCCGGCTACAACGCGGGCCCCGGACGGGCACGTGCATGGCGCTCCGACGGTTCCATGGAAGCTGCGGTCTACACCGAGACCATCCCGTTCAACGAGACCCGCGACTACGTGAAGAAAGTGATGACCAATGCGAGCTACTACGCGCGCGTGTTCGGGCGTGGCGTCGTCTCCCTGAAGGAACGACTAGGCATCATTCCGCCACGGCGCGATCGCTGAGGAAGCGAACATGCAGATCGGGCAGGTAACCCTCATCGGGGGTTCGGGCTTCGTAGGGCGGCACATCGCGGAGGTGCTGTGCGCGCGCGGCATCCGCGTCGTCGTTCCCACCCGCAATCGCGAGCGCGCCAAGCGCGAGCTGATCGTGTTGCCGAC
>JBOIEI010000864.1:0-4020 GCA_050741055.1 Burkholderiales bacterium
GCGTTTCGGTGGCCGCGTATGCCGGCACCGTCTGCGGCAGGAACACCTGCTCGAGCTTCTCGTCCAGGTGGGGCTTCACCTGAGCGACCGTGTAGCCGCGCACCGCCAGCGCTGCTTCCATCAGCAGCTCCGCATTGCGCACCACCTCGTCGCGCGCGTTACGCTGCAGCAGGTTCCACGACAGCACGCCGCTGACGACGAAGCCGAGCGCGAATACGGCAAGCAGCACCAGATTGAACTTCAACCGCAAGCCCATGAGGTCCTCCCTTCAGGCTTCTAGCCCGGATATTTCATCGGCCCCGGCGAAATATCCGGGCTAACCCTTGTCCTTGAATGCCGCCACGCTCTTGCGGATGAAGGCGCGGCGCTGATCGGTGTTGGCGATGTGATCCGACAGAAGCAGGAACAGCTCCGCGCGATCGCGCGCCTTGGCGGCCGATTTTCGCACCAGGACGGCGGCCAGCGGGCCGAGATGATTGGCGAGCTCGGCTTCGACCGCGGCCAGGAACTGGGGATCGAACATGGACGGCACCGTGGTCGGCGGGACGGTGGGCGGTCGGCTGACCGGTGCGTGCGAGCCAGGAACCGTGGTTGGAGGCCGGCTCGGGGACTCGCCGCGCAGCAGCCCTTCGGTACGCTCGAGGAAGGTGCGACGCGAGGTTTCGCTTTCGATATCGTTGGCGAGAGCGGCGCGCAGCGGACCCAGCGTCGTATGCTCCTTGCTGTGCCGCCGGACCAGCACCGAGGCCATGGGTCCAAGATGTCGGGCGAGCGCTGCCTCGAGCTGCGTGGTGAGCGCAGTATCCAGAGTGCCGAAACCGGATTGCGCATCCGCCCGCACGGTAGTGGACGGCAGCGATGAAGGCTGCATCAGATCGGCGCGCGGCAGCGCTTGCAGGAACGCCTGCACGCTACGGGGACGTTCTTCTTCCGCCGGCGCAAGGCCCCAGTCGATCGCGCGCAGCAGGACTTCCGAATAGATGGCGCGGTCGCCGACGGCGACCGCCTTCGGCAGCGGATCGTTGCGCGCACGCGCCGGCGCTTCGATGGGCCGCTGGCCGGTGATCACGCCGTACATGACGGCGGCCACCGAATACAGGTCGGTCCACGGGCCTTGGTGGCCATGCGAGTGGTATTGCTCCAGAGCTGCATAGCCGGGCGTCACGATCGCGGTCAGCTCGCCGCCCTTGCCGCTGACCAGCTTGCGCGCAGCGCCGAAATCGAGCAGGCACGGATCGGTGTCCGTACGCATGTGGATGTTGCCGGGCTTGATATCGCGATGCACGAAGCCGCTGGCATGGATCATCGCCAGCCCGTCGAGTATCGGACGCACCACCGCGAGCAAGTCCCCCTCGGACAGCGGTCGCTTGCGTTTGACCCATTCGCCGAAGGGCTGGCCGCCGATCAGTTCCATCACCATGTAGGCGGTATTGTTCGACTCGAAGAAACGCAGCACCCGTACGATATGCGGGTGGTTGAAGGTGGCTAGCGCGCGCGCTTCCTCGATGAATCGGCTCAGCCCCCAATGGAAGATCTCGGCTGCGCCCGGCGACTTGGGCCGAAGGGAAAAGGTGCCGTCGCGTACTGCCTGGTCCGACGGCAGGTATTCCTTGATCGCGAGATTGCACTTCAGGTTGTGATCGGTCGCGAGATAGGTGATCCCGAACCCGCCGTAACCGAGCACGCCGTCGAGCGAATACTCCTGCAGCCGATAGCCGGGCGGAAGCGCGTTCAGCACGTTGCCGGCCGCAAGGGCATGGGCGTGCGGTGCTTGACCAGCGGACGCGTCGTCGTTGATCCCCATCCGACGATTCTCCAGTATGCGTATACAGTGTAATCGAAGTTGTCGTGTCTGCGGCGTCCGACGGGCGGACTCGCCCGCCCCGTTAACGGCCGGCGCGAGCTCTTCTGCACCCGAACCGAGCGCAGAAGCAGCGGCTGAGTTGCGGCAGCGGCCGAGCTGCGCGTACGGCAATGGCCGGTTTCAGCTCGAATCCGCGGTCTTCGCGTCGGAGCGGCGTTCGCCGTCGGGGAGATATTCCTGGCATTCGGCGAAGATGCGATGTTTGCAGTGCCGGCAGGTCTCCACATCGAAGCGCGGATAAAGGGTCGCAATGACGCGGCGCTTGACCGGAAAAAGATTCTCGGGTCCCAGCGCCGTCAGGTAACCGCCGCGCTCGAGCAGCCGGCGCACCTCGTCCTTGACGCGGTAGAAGTACAAGCCGCCGCCGAGCGCACGCCGGCGACGGGCCTCGGCCACCAGCATCTCGGCACCTGCCACGTCGATGAAGTTGATCCCGCTGGCGACCACGACCAGGTGCTTTTGTCGCGGATCGAAATCGGCGAAGCACTTCGCCACGTGGTCGACCGCGCCGAAGTACAGCGAGCCGTTCACGCGCACCATTTTGACTTGCGGACAGTCGGGCAGTCCGCTATCCGCGCTGAAGTGGTAGCTGTCCGGCGCCGGATCGGGCTTGACGTCGATGATGAGCGGGTGCGAGGTTCGATGCAGGTAAACGATGAGCGAGAACAGCACGCCGGCGATGATGGCGAACTCGAGATCGACGAACAGTCCCGTGAGGAACGTGGCCAGCATGATGGCGCCTTCGCGCGGGCTGGTGCGCCCGACCTGGCGCACGTGCTGCACGTCGATCAGCCCGTAGCCGACGAGAAACAGGATCGCGGCCATCACGGCGATCGGCAAATGCGTGAACAAGGGTGCCACGGCGAGTACGAATACGATCAGCAGGCCAGCCGCGATGACCGGGGAGAGCGGGGTCGCCGCACCCGCTTCGTAGTTCACGCCGCTGCGATTGAACGAGCCGCTCGACGGGTAGGCGGAGAAGAACGAACCGGCGAGGTTGGACAGTCCCTGGCCGATGAATTCCTGATTGGCTTCGATGCGCTGACCCGAGCGCACGCCGATGGCGCGTGCGATCGACAATGCCTCGGTGAGCCCGAGGATCGTCATGCCAAGTGCGATCGGCACCGACTGGCGAATTCCCTCCAGCGACAGATCGGGCGCCGAGATGGGCGGTAACGCCCCCGATATCGCGCCGAGCTTGGGCAATTCTCCCATTTGCTGTCCGAATAGCCACTCCACCCCTGCACCGAACAGCGCGCCGGCGACGACCGCGACGATCATGTAGGGAAACTTGGGATAGAAGCGGCGCGTCGCGATCGCGATCGCGATCGTGAACACGGCCACGAGCGTCACCATCCAGTTGATCTCGCCGTTCGCGGCCTCGGAGAAGAAAACGCGCAGGATCTGAAAGAAACTGCTGCCGCGAGGAATATCCACACCGAAGAAATTCGACAGCTGACTCGCGATGATCAGCAGGCCCGCAGCCGCGGTGAAGCCGATGACCACGCTGTGCGAGATGAAGTTCACCAGCACGCCCATGCCCGCCAGGCCCAGCGTCAATTGCATGGCGCCGGTCAGGAAGGTGACCGTGAGCGCGAGCTGCACGTACTCGACGGAGGCGGGCTCGGCGAGCGGTGCAAGCTGTGCGAACAGCAGGATGGAGAGCGCGTTGGTCGGACCGGAGACCAGATGGAACGACGAACCGAACAGCGCCGCCACCACGGCGGGTACCATGGCGGCATACAAGCCGTATTCCGGAGGCATGCCGGCCAGGGTGGCGAACGCCACGCCTTGCGGCAGCACGATCACCGCACCGATTAATCCCGCCATCGCGTCCGAGCGCAACGTGTGCCGGTTGGTCTTCGGCAGCCAGGCGAGAAACGGCAGCAGCCGGGTGACGGGAATGTTGTGGAGGAAACGCACGGCGCGCAGCGTGAGCCGAGCCGGTATCGGCCCGCGACGCCATTATGGTGGACGCGAGAGCCTTGCACAATGCGCAGTCGCGCGGGAAACTTCCTGTATAATCCGGCGCGTTTCGATGTTTTCAAGACACTCGACAAGGTTCCCGATGAAGCGCAAGCGCACGCTGTTGCTCGCCGTGCTGGCCGCGGCATTTGCCGCCGAAGCAGGTGCAGCCGAGGAGAGCGGGGTCCAGG
>JBOIEI010000865.1:0-3689 GCA_050741055.1 Burkholderiales bacterium
TCGGGCGGGCGTGCGGCGCGCTGTCGGTGCCGAGAAAAAACTTGGCATCCCCCGATAGCGCGGCTTGCACCAGCGCCTGCCGATGGATCTCGCGCTTCAGCACCGGCATGCAGAAGTGATGCGGCCGGATGCCGCCGTCGAAGAGCGCGTTGCGATTGAGCAGCAGGTGATGCGCGGTGATCGTCGCCGCGACGCGCGGGGCTGCGGCTCGGACGAACTGCACCGCCTCGCGCGTGGTGATGTGCTCGACGACCACTTTCAGCCGCGGAAAACGCTCCAGCAGCGGCGTCAGCACGCACTCGAGGAACACCCGCTCGCGATCGAAGATGTCGACCTCGGGCGCAGTCGCCTCGCCGTGCACCAGCAGCGGCATGCTCGCCTCCTGCATGGCTTCCAGCACCCCATAGCAGCGCGCGATATCGCTGACCCCGGAATCCGAGTTGGTGGTCGCCCCGGCGGGGTAGTACTTCACGGCATGCACGAAGCCGCTTTCGCGCGCACGCGCGATCTCCCCGGGCGCCGTGTCGTCGGTCAGGTAGAGCGTCATCAGAGGCTCGAACGCCATGCCGGCGGGCAGCGCCGCCAGGATGCGCGCTCGGTACGCCGCCGCCATGGCCGTGGTCGTGATCGGCGGGCGCAGGTTCGGCATGACGATCGCGCGGGCAAAGCGCGCGGCCGTGTGCGGCAATACGCAGCGCATCGCAGCGCCGTCGCGCAAGTGCAGATGCATGTCGTCGGGTCGGGTGATCGTCAACTGCGTCATGAAAGTGTCCGTTGCCTTTCCGGTCGCGATTTCGACCGAGCACGCCCGCTTTGTCAATCGTCTTCGCCGCGCCCTTCGCCACCGCCACCGCGCAGCTTAACCGCAAGCTCGTAGAGCCCTGCCCGAGGTACGCCTGCGATGCGAGCCGCCAGGCGCGCAGCCTGCGCGGGCGCGAGATCCTCGAGCAGCGCGCGCAGCACCTTATCGGCCAACGCATCCTGGGGAGCCTGTTCTGAAGCGCCCGAAACGATCAGTACGAATTCTCCGCGCTGGCGATTCGCATCGGCTTGCAGCCATGCGGCCAGTTCGGCCAACTCGCATTCGTGCACGCTCTCGAACAGCTTGGTCAATTCGCGCCCGACCACGATGCGGCGCGAGCCGCCCAGCACTTGCTCGAGATCGCGCGCGGCTTCGAGCACCCGATGCGGCGCCTCGTAGAAGACGAGCGCACAGCGAAGTTGCGCCAGGGCGCCGAGCGTCTTGCGCCGCTCGGCGGAGCGCGCCGGAAGAAAGCCGTGAAAAAGAAAAGGTCCCGACAAGCCGGACACCGACCAGGCGGCCGCAAGGGCGCTCGGACCGGGGATCGGAATCGTCGCACCGCCACGTTCGCGTACGGCCCGAACGAGCATCGCCCCCGGGTCCGATATCGCCGGGGTGCCGGCATCGGCCGCAACCGCCACCGCCCGCCCTTCGTCGAGCGCCGCCAGCACCCGGGCGATGGCGCGGCGCTCGTTGTGCTGGTGCAGCGCGAGCATCGGCTTGTCGATGCCGAAATGCGCGAGTAGTGCGCCGGTCACTCGCGAATCCTCGGCCGCAATCAGATCGACCGAGCGCAACACCTCGAGCGCGCGCATGCTGATATCGCCCAGATTCCCAATGGGCGTGGCCACTACATATAATGCCGGCCTTCGAAGGTCCTCGAGCATGCGATGAACCGGTCCCGTCGGGAATTCGTGGTCGCTGCCTGCGCCTCGCTACTATACGGTTCGCGTCACGGCTTCGCCACCGAAGCAGCCGGCACGACGGCACGCGTGGCTGTGCTGCTTCCCCTGAGCTCGCCGACGTTCGGTACCGCGGCCGATGCGGTGAAGCGAGGCTTCGAACACGCCGCACGCCTGCAACCGGCCGGCACCTTCGACATCACCCTCTACGCCACCAGCGAGGACCCGCAAAACATCGTGACCGGGTTTCGCCAGGCGCTGGTCGACGCACCGCGCCTGATCGTCGGTCCACTCACGCGCAACGGCGTTACGGCGGTGATGCAGCGGGTACAACCCGGCGTCCCGGTACTCGCCTTGAACGTTCCGCAGGACAATGCGCCGCTTCCCGAGGGCTTTTTCGCCTTCAGTCTGCATGTCGAAGCCGAAGCGAAGCAGGTGGCCCAGATGGCATTCGCCGACGGTCGCCGCGGCGCGCTCACGCTGGCCGACGCGCAACCGTTGGCGCAGCGCATCCAGCGGGCATTCGCCGAAGAATTCACGCGCCAGGGCGGGCGCGTCGTCGCCGAGTTCGCGTACCGCAATACCGTTGCCGATCTGATGGCGCTGCGCGAGACAGCCACGAGCGGGCAGTGCGACGCGGTTTTCCTGGCGCTGAACGCAACCCACGCGCGTCTGGTTCGGGGCTACGTCGACGGCCCGGCGCAGGCCTATGCCACCTCTCAGATCATGCAGGGCCAGCCGGACCGGCTGCGCGACGCCGAGTTGAACGGCGTACGGTTCGTCGCCATGCCCTGGTTTCTGCAGCGCGATCATCCCGCCGTCATGCTGTACGCGGGTGCGAGCTCGGAGCCGCCCGCCGCGACCGACATGGAAAAGCTGTATGCCTTCGGCATCGATGCCTATCGGCTTGCGAGCGCGCTCCTGAACGGTTCCGACCTCGCACGCGAAGCGCTCGACGGCGTGACCGGGCGCATCTGGCTGGGCGCGGACCGCCACTTCGTGCGCGAGCTCGTCCCGGCGCAGTTCGTCGACGGCCGCGCGATTCCGCTCGCGAGTCGTCCTTGAACGAGCGCGGGCGCGAGGCCGAACGGCAAGCCGCCGAGTTTCTGAAAGGCCAGGGGATGCGTATCGTGGCGCGCAACTGGCGCTGCCGCTTCGGCGAGATCGACCTGGTGGCGCGAGACGGGTCGTCGCTCGTTTTCGTCGAAGTGCGCGCACGCGCAAGCCGCTCCTTCGGCGGTGCGGCCGAAAGCATCGACTACGCCAAGCGGCGCAAGCTGGTTGCCGCGGCCAATCTCTATCTCGCCACGCGCAAACTCGATGCAGCGTGCCGTTTCGACGCCGTACTGATCGAGGCGGACGGCCGCATGCGCTGGGTGCGCGATGCCTTTCGCGCCGATTGACGCGCGGGCGTTGGGCGAGCGCGCGCGAGGACAGGATGGCCGACGCGCACTTCGAAGCTGCGCACCCCGAACTTGCGCGTCTGCGAATTGTGCTGCGCGAAGTGCGCGCCCTGAATTTCGGCGCCAGGCCCGTCTCACTTCCCCGGCCGGTGCGTGCCCCGCAGCGAGAGGCCGGCGGTTTCCGGTGTACGGCGCAGAGCGATCGCTCCGATCACGCAAGCCACCATCATGACGTAGGCGGGCATGAGCTCATCGCCCGTCTGGCCGATGAGCCAGCTGTTGAAGGCCGGCGCGGTACCGCCGAACAGGGAGGTGGCGACGTTGTAGGAAATCGCGAACCCGGCAAAGCGCACGTGCGTCGGGAACATGGCGGGGAACGTGGCGGAGATGGTCGCCAGTTGCGGCACGTAGAGCAAGCCCAGAAGCGCGAATCCGAAGACGGCGCCAACAAAGCCAGTGGCCATCAGCAGGTACAGGGGCACGACGCACACGAACAACCCGATCAGCGAGACCCACCCCCGGGGCTTGCGCCCCACCCGGTCCGACTAGGCCCCCGCGAAGGGAACGAACATCATCCTGAAC
>JBOIEI010000866.1:0-4736 GCA_050741055.1 Burkholderiales bacterium
GGGCTGGACTTCGCCAGCCGTTGCAGAAGAACAGGTATCGATCGGCCTTCGCTCCCAGCCTTCGGGCCGCGTCGCGCCGCGCCCGCCTCAGCCGGGATCGCGCGCGAGCCGTACGCCGCTGAATTGCCAGCGCGCATCCGGGGGGAAGAAATTACGGTACGTCGATCGGATATGCCGTTCGGGTGTGACGCAGGAGCCACCGCGCAGCACGTACTGGCTGCACATGAACTTGCCGTTGTATTCGCCGACTGCGCCCGGCGCGGGCCGGTAGCCGGGATAGGGCGCGTAGCTGCTTTGTGTCCACTCCCACACGTCGCCGTAGAGCTGCGAGAAGCCTGCTTGCGGATCGGTGCGCGGCGCCAGCGGATGCAGCGCGCCGCTGTCGCAGAAATTGCCTTCGACCGGCAGGTGGGCCGCCGCCACCTCCCATTCGAACTCGGTCGGCAGCCGCGCGCCCGCCCAGCGCGCATACGCATCCGCCTCGAAATAGCTCAGGTGGCACACCGGCGTGTTCGGCTCGATCGGGACTAAACCGTGCAGCGTGTAGTCGAACCAGCGGCCGTTGCGGCATTCCCAATAAAGCGGCGCGCGCCAGTCGTTGGCCTGCACCGCATCCCAGCCCATCGACAGCCACAGCTCCGGGCGGCGGTAACCGTCGTCCTCGATGAAAGCGAGATATTCGCCGTAGGTCACCGGGTGCGATGCGAGCGAGAAATCCCGCAGCAGCACCGCATGCCGCGGTCCTTCGTTGTCGAATGCGAAGCCGTTGCCGTCGTGGCCGACCTCGCAGGTACCGCCTGCAATCGAAGTCCAGGCGCGCTTGCGCGCGTGTACCGGCGTGAGCGGCCAGCGTTCACGATACGCCGGCGCGAGCGGATTGCGCGCCAGCAGGTGCTTCACGTCGGTGAGGATCAGCTCCTGATGCTGCTCCTCGTGGTTGATGCCGAGCGTGACCAGGTCAATGCAAGCCTGTTGCATGCCGGTTCGCGTGGCGAGCAGCTCGCCCATGCGCTGATCCACGTGCGCGCGATAAGCAAGCACTTCGTCCAGCGCAGGCCGAGTCAGCATGCCGCGCTGCGGGCGCGGGTGCTTGGCGCCCACCGTGTTGTAGTAGGAGTTGAACAGCACGCGAAATGCGCCCTGGAACGGCTTGAAGCCGCGGTAGTAGCGTTCGAGCAGGAACGTTTCGAAAAACCACGTGGTGTGCGCGAGATGCCATTTCACCGGGCTCGTATCCGGCATCGACTGCACCACGCAGTCCTCCGCCGACAGCGGCTGCGCAAGCGCTTCGGATCTCTGGCGTGCGGCTGCGTATAGCTCGGCAAGCGATTGCGCGCGGATGCGGGGTTGGCGGGCTGTGCGGGTGCGTGCCATCGGGAGTCCTTTCGCGTTCATAAGGCGCTATCGATTGCGCTTGCCGCCTGCTCGGGCAACGGCCTGGGCGTGCCGGTCCGCCAGATTATTACCCAAAACTTCGTGCCCGGTCACTGCGGCGAAATGCGCCGGTGCTCGGCTCGGTCGACGCTCGCTTGCTAGCGTGCAAATGTTTGCGCATGCGATGCGGCGAGCTCGCAAGCCGATCGCCCAAGGCTGCAAGGCACGTGCCCGATCGGTGCAAGGGTCGCATGGCTTCGCGTTGCGCTCGCACGGCCGCGAATGCGGGCTAGAATGCATACAAGCCAACCTGCGCCGAAATGCCATGACAACCGTACACGATCTCGGCGGGCGCCCCGCCGGGCCTATCGACCGTGCCGAGCACGAGCCGACCCTGTTCGACCAGCGCGTCGATGCGATGATTCGCCTGCTTACCCACCCGAGCCGCGCCGTGTTCACGGTCGATGCCATGCGCCGTTCGATCGAAAGCCATTCGTCCCAGGAGTACTTCGGGCTCGCCTACTACGAGAAGTGGCTGCACGCGATCCGGCGGCTCACCCTCGAGCAGGGCGTCATCAGCGAAGCGGAGCTCGCGCGCAAGCTCGACCAATTGCGCCACCGTTCCCAGGCTGGCAAGCCGTGAACGAACGCTTCGCCCCGGGAGCGCGTGTGCGAGTGCGCTCGGCCCAGCCGCCCGGCCATTGCCGCACGCCCGCCTATTTGCGCGGCAAGCGCGGCACCGTGGTGTGCCTGCACGGGAGCTTTCGCGATCCCGAGAAGCTCGCGTATCACAAGCCGGGTTTGCCGCGCCAAGCACTCTACATGGTGCGCTTCGAGTATCTCGAGCTGTGGCCCGAGCGCAGGCCCGCGGGTTCGGCGACAATTTGCGCCGACATCTACCAACACTGGCTCGAGCCCGACGCCTGATCGATCCACGGAGAGCATCCATGGCGCATGCACACGCGCACCATCATGACGAAACCGACGCGCACGCCCCGATCGAGCAGCACGCGGACTACCGGCCGGAATCGTTGCTGCTGGAGCAGGCGTTGCGCGAGCTCCTGATCGAGAACAACGTCTTCACCGCCGCCGACATCCAGCGCCAGATCGAGGATACCGAGTCGCGCAATCCCGGGTTGGGCGCGAAGGTCGTGGCGCATGCCTGGGTGAATCCCGACTTCAAGGCGCGGCTGCTGGCCGATCCTAAGCCCGCGCTGGCGGCGTTCGGAGTCGACGTGTCGAGCTCGCCCGAGCTCAAGGTGGTCGAGAACACCGCAGGCGTGCATCACATGATCGTCTGCACCCTTTGTTCCTGCTATCCCAAGATGCTGCTGGGGATTCCGCCGGCCTGGTACAAGAGCCGCGAGTACCGCTCGCGTGCGGTGATCGAGCCGCGCGCGGTGCTCGAGGAGTTCGGTTGCGAAGTGCCGGACAATGTCGAAGTGCGCGTGGTCGACAGCACGGCCGACCTGCGTTATTTCGTGTTGCCGAAGCGTCCGGCCGGAACCGAGGGGTTCAGCGAAGCGCGCCTGGCGGAGCTCGTCAACCGCGATTCGATGATCGGCGTTTCGTTCGCGCGCGAGCTCTGATACCGGTGCGGTCGGTCTGCGATCGCGCTCAGCGTGCGCAGGGGCATTAGCCGTTGCGCGCGCGGCTATAATCAATCGCTATCGGCATGGGAGACCGGCATGTACGGCTGGCGTGGCAGGATCGGATTGCTCGTGCCCTCCATCAATACGACGATGGAGACCGAGTTCTGGCGCATCGCGCCCGAAGGCGTTTCGGTGCACTCGGCGCGAATATCGGGCGGACGACACGGCACGCCGGAGGAGCTGCGCGGCATGGAGTCTGCCAGCAAGAATGCCGCACGCGACGTGGCGATGGTCGAACCCGACGTGGTCGTGTACGGCTGCACCAGCGGCAGCTTTTTCGAAGGCCCGGCGTGGAACGAGAAGATCTGCGCGCAGCTCACCGAGATCACGCATGCCCCGACCGTGACGACCGCGGGCGCGATGGCCGAATGCCTGCGCGCCGGCGGGCACAGGAAAGTCGCGGTCGTCACACCTTATGTCGAGCTCACCAACGAGCGGCTGAAGGAGTTCCTGCGCGCATTCGATATTCGCGTGACGCACCTCGGCACCTTCGATATGCTGGACATGTTCGATCACGCCAAGATCCTGCCGGAAGAAATCTATCGCAAGGTGAAGGCGTCGGACAGCGACGAGGCCGAAGCGCTGTTCGTGGCCTGCACCCAGCTGCGAGCGCTGGAAGTTCTCGATAGGCTCGAGCGCGATCTCGGCAAGCCCGTGTACTCCGCGATCCAGGCCACCGCGTGGCAAGCCTACGCCGTCATGGGCGTGGATCCGCAGATCGGCGACTGCGGCAGCCTGCTGCGCAAGCTGTCCGAGCCGGGCGCATTGAAGCGCGCGGCGGGGTCGGCGCAGGGGCAGCGCATGCAGAAGAGCGCCTGAGCGGCTGCGACTCGCCTGCCGGGGAACGAGCAACGCCATGATCTTCATGAGCCAGAGCGGGCTCACCGATCCCGCGCGCGAATCCGATTGGGATGCCTGGTACATCGAGCACCTGCGCGTGATGGTCTCGGTTGAGGGGGTGGAGTCGGCACAGCGCTTCAAGACCGCGTCACCCGGCCATCCGCCTTCGACCGCGATGTACAGCATGCAATCGGCCGCCGTGTTCCAGGACCCGTATTACCTGAGCGTTCGCGGGCTGGGTGAATTCCTGCCGCTCATCGATCGTCGTTACTACCGGCGCAATCTCTTCGCCGGCCTCGATCTGGCGCCGGTGGTCGCATCCGACCAGGTCATGCTGATCTGGGACGCTGCCGCGCCATGTGCAGTGCCGGGCGTCGACTTCAGGTGGCTCGAAGCGGTTGCGGTGGACAAGTCGACGCCGTATCGCGGCATCGCGGTGATCCCGGCCGAGCACGCCGCTGCATTGCGGGATCGTGCCGACATCGCATGCTACGTTCCGGTCACGCGCGTATTTCACAAGGATACGTAGCGCCAACTGCGGGAAGGTATCTGGCGATGATCTTCGGCGCGCTCATTACGAGTGAGCTGGCGAAGTGGGCGCCGGTGGTAATAGCCGCCAACATCCGGGTGGACTGACATGACCTTTGGGCTTTTGCTGAACGCGCGCAATCACGCGAGCGTGCCGCGCGACGAGTACGACGACTGGTATCAGGGCGAGCATCTGCCCGAGCGTTCCCGGGTACCGGGGTTCCTCGCCGCCGAGCGCTGGGTGGACGTGAGCGATCCGAATGTCTCGGTCGCGGTGTACGACCTGGAAAGCGTCGACGTGCTCGGCTCGGCAGCGTATCGCGCGGTGGGTTACGACAACAT
>JBOIEI010000867.1:0-1890 GCA_050741055.1 Burkholderiales bacterium
CCTTCGACTTCGGCGCCGATGCAGGGCGTGAGGCTGCGAAAACGAAGCGTCATGCCGTCCTCCTGTAGCGGAATGCGACATGCTACACCGGCTCGGGCGCTTGGGGAAAACGTGGAAAGGCGAGCCGATGCCGCGAGCGTGCTGCCGCACGCGGTCGAGCCGCCTAGTGTGCGAACAGCGCCGGGCGCCCCGACAGCCGCAGCTTGCCGAGCAGGCCGTTCATGATGCGATCGAACAGCGAGTCCTCCGGTGGCTCGTCCATCCTGACCGCCTGGCCGGCGAGAAAGCGCCGGCCGATCTCGGCGCGGCTGCACTGGATGATTTCCTTGCCGGCGCGGTCGGTCGCGAACAGATAGCGCGTCTTCTTGGGGCTGACGAAGATGAGCCGGCCCGACTTGCTCTTGCCTTCGTTGTCCGGGTCGCGGAATTCCACCCAGTGGCCCATTTTCAGATTGTCGAGCGCGCGCCGGATGCTCGCCTCGCGCTTGGCCTTTGCGCCTTCGAGCGCCTGGGCGGTGAAGTCGAGATCGAGGTTGTCCACGGCTACTTCGCCCGCGCCGAACGGGTTCTGCACGGTAATCGGTGCGCTGAAATCGAGTGAGCCGGCGGTGACCGGCGCTGCCTCGGCCGACGCGGGCTGCGGCATGACGCCGGCCTGCGCGAGCGGTTGCGCCGGGTCCGCGGTCGTGGCGAATGCGTCTGCGGACTCGACCATCGATTGCGGCATCGATTCGGCAGCAGCTTCGGCCGCAACCCGCGGCGTCGAGCTGATCGCCTGCATGTGATAGGTCATCAGTTCGGAAAAGAACCGGATGCGCACGGCGTCGGCGATGGCTGCGTTCTCGATGCCGGCCGTGAGCCGCTTGATGAGGCTTGGGATCAGCGCGGCGAGCTTGCGCCGATCCTCGGGCGTGTTCTTCGGTTCCACGCTCCAGATGAGATCGTCCATCGCCTCTACGGCATCCTTCCAGGCCTCGCTTTCGATGCCTTCCCTGGCATGCACGACCAGCAGCAGCTTGATCCATTCCTGCGCGACGAACTTGAGTACCTCGGGCGGCAGCTCGCGCACGCGGATGCGGGCGAGGACCTCCTGCTGCGCGGCGTTGCGCGCGAGCGCCAGGTGCTCCATCTCCTCGACCTGCTTGGCCTGCGCCAGAGCTTCCTGCTCGATACGCCGGTCTTCTTCGGCCATGAGCTCGAGCAGCTCGTCGCGTGCGCCGGTGAAGATCTGCAGGTCGTCCTGATAGCCTTCGACCAGCTGCTGCACGACGCTGTCGATGTGCGCGAACAGCGGATGGGCATCGTTGAAGTCCGCGGGCAGACGCAGGGCGACCTCGCCCACTGCGTCGAGCAGGCGCCGAGCGGGATGGCTCTTGGTGGAGAAGAACGACTTGTCCGAGATCGCGACCTTGAGCATCGGAATCTGCAGCCGGCCGATGAGACCCTTGATGGTGCTGGGCACCTTGGGATCGTCGAACAGCTCGTCGAACAGCATGGCAATAATGTCGAGCGTCATGCGATCGAGCGGATTCATGCCGGCGCCCAGCGTGCTCGCCTTGAGCTGGTGCAGCACATTGTTGAGACCCACCGGGCCCACGGTCACGGCACCAGCCGGTGCGCCCTCGCGCGCCGCTTCGGAATCGGTCTCGGAGGCGATGGCGCCGGAATCGCCGAGCTGTAAGCGGGTGAGCGCATTCAGCAGCTCGACGCCCTGCAGAACCACCACGCCTGCGGCGGCTGGCGTTGCACCGACCAGCGGCATCATGCCGGCCGGTAGGGTTGCAGCCTCGCCGTTCAACATTGCAGCGCTGCCGGGAAGAACGCCCACGGCCGCCGGTATGAGCCCTGCGGCACCGCCGACAACGCCGTCCAGGCTCGGTGCTACCCCGA
>JBOIEI010000868.1:0-3570 GCA_050741055.1 Burkholderiales bacterium
GTTCCGGCCCGGCAGGCCGGGCGCGCACACGACCCGAGCGAGCGCGGCAGGCCGGCAGTCAAACGGTCCTCTCGCCGGATGCGGTTCGCCCGGCGTTGGCTGCGCGCGGCACGAGCGCATTGCGCAAGGTGCTCGAATTCGCGGCACCGGCCGATCATGTTCTGCGCCGCTTCTTCCGCGAGAACCAGGAGCTGGGACGGCGCGACCGGGGCTTCGTTGCCGAAAGCGTGTTCGCGTGTCTGCGCCGGCTGCGCTGGTATAGTCACCTGGCCGGTTCGCGGGATGCCCGGCGTCTTTTCATCCTGGCGGCGGACCGCCTGCCCGCATCCGAATGGCGCGAGCTGCGCCATGCGCTCGATGGCGAAGAACGCGCCTGGCTTGCGCAAGCCCGCGATCACACCGACGATGCGGCTCCGCTCGGGCTCCGCGCCGAGCTGCCCGACTGGGTCATCGAGATCATGCAGGCCCGGATCGAGGACGAGGCGATCCTCGCCATCGGCCGCGGCATGCAGGCGCCGGCGCCGCTCGACCTGCGGGTCAATAGCGCGCGTGCCGAGCGCGAGGAGGTGTTGGCGGCGCTGCATACGAGCGGAATCGAGGCCCATGCGACGCGCTACTCGCCATTGGGAATCAGGCTCGCTTCCAAGCCCGCGCTGGAGCAACATCCGCTCTACCTTACGGGCGCCGTCGAGGTTCAGGACGAAGGCAGCCAGCTCCTGGGCTTTCTGCTGGCACCGCGCAGGCGCGAGATGGTGGCGGACTTGTGCGCCGGCGCCGGCGGCAAGACTTTGCTGCTCGGCGCACTGATGCGCTCGGAAGGCCGCTTGTACGCCTTCGATGTGTCGGCACAGCGCATCCGCCGCTTGCACACGCGCCTCGCCCGCTCGGGTTTGAGCAACGTGCAGCCGGAGACGATTGCCCACGAAAACGACGTACGGTTGAAGCGACTCGCAGGCAAGCTCGACCGGGTGCTGGTCGACGCACCCTGCACGGGATTTGGCACGCTGCGGCGCAATCCCGACCTGAAATGGCGTCAGGATGCAGCCGATCTGGCCGCCCTTACGAAAAAGCAGTCGTCGATCCTCGAAGCGGCGAGCCGACTGCTCAAGCCCGGCGGACGGCTGGTCTACGCGACCTGCAGTTTCCTGCCGGCGGAAAACGAGGACATCGTCGCCGCATTCCTGCGCCGCCATGCCGATTTCGCACCGCTGGACGCGCGTGACATCCTGGCGCGGCAAGGCATTGCAATCGATACGGGCGAGCGCCTGCAGCTCGCGCCGCACCGGCATGGAACCGACGGCTTTTATGCGGCAGTGCTGGAGCGGCGCTCGGCGTGACTGCAAGGAACGTCGAGCGCACACGGGCTTTTCACCCGGCTTCCAATACCCCTACGAGCCGGCAGGTATTGCGGTTGCTTGGACGCCAGGCGAATTTCGGCGCAAGCGCCGGTGGATTTCTGCCGCAAGCGCTGCCCAAGAGGCGGCCAGCCACGCCTGCTCCGGCGCTTGCCGGCGACAGGCGTTACTGTAGAATGCCCGCCAGTCCAGTAATGGAGAGGTTTTGATGTTTCAAGGTGTTTTGGACCTGCCGTGGTGGGGCTATGTCGTCGTGGTACTGGCGACGACGCACATAACGATCGCGGCCGTTACGATTTTCCTGCATCGCCACCAGGCGCATCGGGCCCTCGATCTGCATCCGATCGCGGGTCATTTCTTCCGTTTCTGGCTCTGGTTCACCACCGGCATGGTAACCAAGGAGTGGGCCGCCATCCATCGCAAGCACCACGCGAAGTGCGAGACGCGCGACGATCCGCACAGCCCGCAGATCCACGGCATCCGCAAGCTGCTGCTCGAAGGCACGGAGCTCTACCGTGCCGAATCGAAGAACGCCGAAACGATGGAGCGCTACGGGCACGGTACGCCGGACGACTGGATCGAACGCCGCCTGTACACCAAGCACAGCGCTGCCGGCGTCACGATTCTGCTGCTTACCGAGCTCGCGCTGTTCGGCCCGATCGGCGCAACCATGTGGGCGGTGCAGATGCTCTGGATTCCTATCCTGGCCGCCGGCGTCATCAACGGCGTGGGCCACTACTGGGGTTACCGCAACTTCCAATCGGTCGACGCCAGCAAGAACATTCTCCCATGGGGCATCCTGATCGGCGGAGAGGAACTGCACAACAACCACCACGCCTACGCGACCTCGGCCAAGCTCTCCAACAAGTGGTACGAGTTCGACATCGGCTGGCTGTACATCCGCGTCCTGTCCGCGCTCGGGCTCGCGCAGGTGAAGAAGATCGCGCCGCGAGTGAAGAAGCTGGCGGCCGCGAAGCCGAGCTGCGACGACGCGCTGCTGCAGGCGGTCATCACCCACCGCTACGACGTGCTGCAACGCTATGCCGCGGCGCTGAAGGGAACCTGGCGCGCGGAGCTACGATCCCTGCGGGCGCGGGCGGCGCACGGGGCCGAGGAATGGCACAAGCTCAAGGGGTGGCTCACGCGCGATTCGAACGATCTGCCCGAGCCCCAGCGCGCCCGGCTGAGCGAGACCGTGCAGTCGAGTCGGGTGCTCACGACGGTGCATTCGATGCGCGAGGAGCTGACGCAGATCTGGGGCCGATCGACGGCCTCGCGCGATCAGCTCGTGCGCCAGCTCGACGATTGGTGCAAGCGCGCCGAAGCCAGCGGCATCCAGGCCCTGGAGCAGTTCTCGCACCGGCTGCGCTGCTACGCCTAAAGGCGTCTTCCGCCCATGAAAAAGCCCGCGATTCGCGGGCTTTTTTATTCGTGCGCCCGGCAGGGCGCGCTCACTTGAGCTTGGTTTCCTTGTAGATGACGTGCTTGCGCGCGACCGGATCGAACTTCTTCATCTCGATCTTCTCGGTGGTGGTACGCTTGTTCTTGGTCGTGGTATAGAAATGACCGGTTCCGGCGGTCGATTCCAGCTTGATCTTCTCACGCATGTCCGGCTCCTATTGACTGTGCGGAAAGCGGCTTTCCGCATATTCCCCTCTCCCTCAGGAGAGGGTCGGGGGGTGAGCCCGGGAATTCGCGGACCATGGTCCGCGCCGGGCGAACGGCATCGGCCTGCATGCCGATGCGCGCACTGCGAGTGAGGGAAGAAGGATCAAGGAGAAGCACATGAGCATAGTCGACACGAACACAACCGGAACGCTGCCGCTTTGGATCGGCGGCAAGGCGGTCGCCGCCACCGGCAAGCGCACCGGCAACATCACCAATCCCGCTACCGGCGAAGTCGTCCGCAAGGCGCCGATGGCCAACGCGGCCGACATCGATGCCGCGGTGCGTGCGGCCACGCAGGCATTCGAAGGATGGCGCGATACGCCGCCGCTGCGCCGCGCTCGCGTGCTCACTCGCTTTCGCGAGCTGCTGGAGGCGAATCGCGACGAGCTCGCCAAGCTGATCACGCAGGAGCATGGCAAAACGCTGGCCGACGCGGCGGGCTCGCTTCAGCGCGGCATCGAGGTGGTCGAATTCGCCTCCGGAGTGCCGCACCTGCTCAAGGGCGAGCATGCCGAGGACGTGGGCCGCGGCATCGACTGCCACTCGA
>JBOIEI010000869.1:0-1571 GCA_050741055.1 Burkholderiales bacterium
CGCCTGCGCTTCGATGTCGAGCGCCTGGCGAAGTATCTGGGCGGGAAGATTCCTGCGTTCGCTACGCTGCGAGTGAGTCAGTTCAAGGGTGGACAATCGAATCCGACCTATCTCGTCGAGGCGGACAGCCGCCGCTATGTGCTGCGGCGCAAGCCGCCCGGAAAGCTGCTGCCCTCGGCGCACGCGGTCGAGCGCGAGTATCGCGTCATGACTGCGCTCGCTTCGACCGAAGTGCCGGTTCCGCGCACCTGGTGCGTGTGCGAAGACCCGGAAGTCATCGGCACCGCTTTCTTCGTCATGGACCATGTCGAAGGCGACGTGTACTGGGATCCGGCGCTGCCGACACTGAGTCCGCCGCAGCGGCGCGCGCTCTGGCTCGAGATCAATCGCGTCATCGGTGAATTGCACCGGGTCGACTACCGGGCCGTGGGGCTCGACGATTACGGCCGCCCGGGCAATTACATCCGGCGCCAGATCGAGCGCTGGACGCGACAATACCGCAGCTCCGAGACCGAGCGCATCGAAGCAATGGACAACCTCATCGAGTGGCTGCCGCAGAACATTCCGCCGGGCGAAGAGACGACCATCGTGCACGGCGACTATCGCATCGACAATCTCATCTTCGATCCGGCCACGGCGCGGGTGCTGGCGGTGCTCGACTGGGAGCTCTCCACGCTCGGCCACCCGCTGGCCGATTTCGCCTATCACCTGATGGCGTGGCGCCTGAGTCCGGGTCAGTTTCGCGGTATGCACGGCACCGACCTGGCCGCGCTGGGCATTCCCGAGGAAGCCGAATACATCGCACTGTATTGCGAGCGCACCGGGCGCTCCCGCATCGACAACGTGGACTTCTACGTCGCCTACAACATGTTCCGGCTGGCGGCGATCCTGCAAGGCATTGCCAAGCGTGCGCTCGACGGCACGGCCTCGAACGAGCGTGCGGTCGAAACCGGCAAACGCGCGCGGCCGACCGCCGAAGCGGGCTGGGCGCTGGCCGAGCGCATCCTGCGACTGGGTGGGTGACGATGCGCAGCGCCCTCGCACTGCAAGCCCGAATCGACTTTACGCTGCAAGCGCGAATCTACTTTATGCTGCAAGCGCGAACCTACGGCCTACGGTGAAACGATCATGACCAAGCTTTGGTGCCCGGAGCGCGAAATCGAGCTCATCGCCGGCACGCCGCCCGGCGGCGGCCAGGACCGCCCGGCGCGCGCGCTGATCGGCATTCTCGACAGGCTGCGCCTGCTCGACCGGCCGGCAAAGGTTCTCAACATGCCGGGCAAGGGCGGCGGCGCGGCGTGGGATTACATCCGCGCCCATCCGGGCGATCCCCATCGGTTGGCAATCAATTCCCCGCCGCTTCTCACCAACCGCATCGTCGGGGTGAGCGACTACGATCATGCCGATCTCACGCCCATCGCAATGCTCTACACCGAGTACGTTGCGTTCGTCGTGCCGGCGGATTCACCACTCGAATCGGCAACGGCGCTGCGTGACCGTCTGGGCGCGGATCCGGCGAGCGTGACCGTCTCGCTCGCGACGGCACTCGGCACCAGCAACCATATCGCGCT
>JBOIEI010000870.1:0-4818 GCA_050741055.1 Burkholderiales bacterium
GACACAGGTCGCACTGCATGCGCCCGTCGGGCAGCAAATGCCAATAGCGCCCGGGATAGTCGTGTCCTGCCATATCGTCTCGGTCCATTGAATCAGGCGAGATCCTGCTCCCGCCACTTGGTTACGGTGTAACGCGAAAGCCGCATCTCCGGCTCCCATAAGTCCGGCGGCAGGCCGGCCTTGCGCTTGAGACTCATCAGGAACGACGCCGGTTCCGGCAGTTGCTCCCAGACTTGCGGCAGGAACGTGCCGCGATGATGGCCGAACTCCAGCACGAGCCCGTCGATGCCGGGGCGCAGGCGCCGCAGCACCTGCGATTCATCGTCCAGCGGCAGCGCCTCCAGCGCCGAGAGCAGCGAAATCTCCACCGCGGTGCGAGCCCATTCCTGCGCGGTCAACGGCTTGAAGCGCGGATCGCTAAACGCTGCCGCCAAAGCGTTCTCGCGCACATCGAGCGCGAGCGACCTGCGCGCTTCGAGCGAGCCGATGCAGCCGCGCAAGGCGTTCTCGTACGTCAGCGTTACGAACGTCGCACCCGGGCGCTCGAGCCACGGTGCCGGTCGATGAACGGACGCCGAAGCGCCGAGCTTTTCGCCGATCGCGGCGCGTGCGATGCCGATCAGCGTCGATCCGGTGCCCGCACCGATGCGCTCCTCGGCAGCGACGGCGAAGGCGCCATAGCCGACCACGCGCTCACGGCTGCCCGCGGTGTCGCCCGAATTGCGCAAGTCGAGCAGCTCGATCGAAAGTCCGCGGCGCTGCGCAACCAAGGTCAAGCCATTGACGGGCGTTCCGCCGCACGCCTGGTCGTGCTCGATGTCGCTGCGCAGCGCGACGATCATGGCGGCGGTCTCGCTGTCGACCGCACGTGCCCGATCGTAAGGCAGGTAGTGGGAGAGGTCGGAGCTGATCACGATCAACGTCTCGTCCCCGCCCCAGAGTGAATCGAGCACCTGGGCGACTTCTTCGGCGGTTGCATCGCCCACGGCGAGCGGCACAAGGGTGAAGTCGTCCAGCACCCGCTGCAGGAACGGCAGATGAACCTCCAGCGAATGCTCCAGGCGGTGAGCGGCCGGGCTCTCGACAACCTGCGGCAATGCGCGCAGGCGCGTGCACGCGTCCGTGTCGAGCGCGATCCGGCCAAGCGGCGTCTCGAACGCCTCGACGCCCGGCAAGGCCAGTCCCCGGACCGGCACGCGATGCACCGGGCCGAGTAGAACGACGCGGCGAATGCGCGGATGCGCGCTCGCAATGCGCGCATAGGCCGAGGCCGCGACTGGCCCGGAATAGACATAGCCGGCGTGTGGCACGATCAGCGCCTTGGGCGTTGTCGCCTCGGGGGGCGTGGCGACAGCTGCGAGCATCGCATCGATCTCGGCACCCAGGGTGCGGGCCTCGGCGGGATAGAACGTTCCGGCAACGGCCGGTGGTCGGGTGCTGGGCATGGATTTTCTCGGGTCGATCACTCAAATGGGGTCGACGCGGCCCGGTGACAAGGCTGCGCAAGCCGATGCTACGGCGACCATACGCCCGGAACCACCCGGGGTGCAAGTCACGGCGTCCAGACGCTCGCTTGCGCCACTGGCATCGCATGAAGCGCATGGTCGTACCTCGCCCGATCTCACTGTAGATGGCGATGTGGCCGCGACTGCCTGACGAAGCCATGCACCATGGATAGACCCAGGCCGTTGCCGCAAGCTCGTTCATTTCTTCGGCCAGGATTGCGATGATGTCGTCGATCGAGACGCTGCCGACCAGATTGCCGTCGGCCTCCACGAACGGTTGCGCCGGGCGCGGGACAAGCCTAAGCTGCGCGTGTCGGAATCGAGTTGCCGGCGCGAATCTGCGTCACGGACAGCGATTGCGACCGCGGCCATGCGGTTGGCCGGTGTCCGGAAACCGATCGGGCGGCTGCCGCGAAGACGGTAAAGGAGATGACGATGCCAGCGAGAGCAGCTCCGCGCACCGGCGGATCGCGTCGGTCGCTCAAGCGCAGAACCATCGCGGTCGAGCAGGGGCCCACCCGGCTTGGCCTGGCTGCCGAGGAACGCGATCTGGACGATTGGGCGGAAACCGATTCCGACCGCGATCGGCTCGAGGAAACCGAGATGGAGATACTCCTCACCGGTCGTGCCGCAACGCATGGCAACGAAGCCGAAGACAACTGGCTGATCGCAACCGAGGAGCTCAATTGGAGCGAGCGCTGAAGCGGAGCGAGCGCTAAAGCGCAGCGAGTGCTGAACCCCGGATGGATGGTGGTCATTTCGCAATCGTCCCCGCCGCTGGCAGCGGTTCACGTTTCGGTGCAGCGAAACCCAAGCAGTATTCTTCCCTAGCTGGTCGCAGCATGCTCGAGCACGCGGTTCGCGCGCTCGCCGGTCATCCCTCCATCGAATGCACGTTCGTCGTGCTCGCGCCCGGGGATAGCGACTTTGCCGCTTGCGATTGGAATGCGCTGGATCGGAACGCGCTGGGCGGCGCCGTTGCACCGTTGTATTGTGGCGGGCCGACCCGGGCGTGCAGCGTATTCAATGCGCTGGTCGCCTTGCGCGACCGCATCCAGCCGCAGGACTGGATCCTGGTGCACGACGCGGCGCGCCCCTGCCTCACCCGCGCGGAGCTCGACCGGCTGCTGGGCGAAGCGGATGCGGACGACGTCGGCGGTCTGCTCGCCTTACCGGTCACCGATACGCTGAAATGCGCCGACCCGGCCGATCGGGTCGTATCGACCCAGCCGCGCGACGCGCTGTGGCGTGCGCTTACCCCGCAGATGTTTCGCTACGGCCTGCTGGTCGAGGCGTTGTACAAGACGCGATCGTCCAATCCGACCGACGAGTCGGCTGCGATCGAGGCGCTCGGCCTGCGCCCGCGCCTGGTACCCGGCGCCGCCACCAACATCAAGGTGACATACCCCGAGGACATCGCGCTCGCCGAGCAGATCCTGGCGAGCCGCGCGGAGGGCCGATGCGGATAGGCCAGGGGTTCGACGTACACGCGCTGGGGAGCGGACGCAAGCTCGTGATCGGTGGCGTCGAAATCGCGCACGACAAAGGCCTCATCGGCCATTCCGATGCGGACGTGCTGGCGCACGCGATCTGCGACGCGCTGCTCGGCGCCGCCGCGCTGGGCGATATCGGCCGCCACTTTCCCGACACCGACCCACGCTACCGCGACGCCGACAGCATGGCGCTGCTCGCCGAGGTGATGCGGCGCGTGCGCGCAAGCGGCTGGGAGGCGCTCAACGTCGATGCGACCATCATCGCGCAGGCGCCGCGCATGGCGCCGCATATTCCGCGCATGGAGCAGCGGCTGCGCGAGTGCATCGGGGGCGAATGCGCCGTGAACGTGAAAGCGAAGACCATGGAGCGGCTCGGCGCGATCGGACGCGGCGAAGGCATCGCAGCCGAAGCGATCGCCTTGTTGCGCCCGCTCGTTACGCCCTGATGCCGAGACGCGGATCGGAATGCGGCCTTCGGACGCGGGCGCTACATCGTTCGCAGGCGCCTGATGTGCCCTGATGCCAGCGCCCGGGCCGGAGTGCGGTCTGCGGACGCAGAGCCCAGGCTGCGTGCATTCTTCGCGCTCTGGCCGCCCGAAGCGGTTCGAAGCGCGCTCCTCGGCTGGGCGCAAGCCTGCCGCGCGAGCACGGCAGGCCGGCTCGTGCGGCGCGAGAATCTGCACACAACGCTTGCGTTCCTGGGCGAGATCGATCGCAGCCGCTTACCCGAGCTCGCTGTGCTGGCGCAGGAGCTCGTTGCCGAGCGCTTCGAGCTCGTGCTGGATCGCGTCGGCTACTGGTCCCACAACGGAATCGTGTACGCGGCGGCCGAATCCATGCCGGCGCCATTGTCCGCGTTGGCGGGGGCACTGGCGCTGCGACTTGCCGGGGCGGGATTTCGCATCGAGGAGCGCTCTTATTTCGCGCACGTGACGTTGCTGCGCGCGGCGCGCCGGGCGCCAGCCGGTGTTCGCGTTGCATCCCTGCGATGGCAGGTCGATACCCTCGCGCTGGTGCAATCGGTGCGCAGTGGGGGCCGGCTCGTTTACCGGCCGCTCGAGCGCTGGACGCTTGCCGACTGAGCCGCTATGCTCGCCTGGCAGCCACCGGAGGAAAGCGCTTGGAATATGCGCACGTGTTCATGAACGCCTCGCGCGCGGCGGTTACGCCGTCGGCCGATGCGTTGCTGCTTCCGCACTGGTCCGAGCCGGACTGGATGGCGCTGCTCTCGCGCACGACGTTGCGTCGCGTGGCGGCGAGCGAAATCATCATCGCCCGGGGCACCGAGGAGCGCTGCCTGTACTTCACGGTCGCGGGCGAGTACGAAGTGGGCGGTGCGTACATCGGTGGCATGAGCTTCACGTCGCTCGCCCGCATTCCGACCGGCAGCGTGTTCGGCGAACAATCGTTCTTCGACGGCCTGCCGCGCTCGGCCAACGTCTGGGCGCATGCCGCCGGGGAACTGCTCGTCATGCCGTTCGAAGGCTACGAAGCGCTTGCGACGGCTGCGCCCGCGCTGGCCCGCGACCTGGCATTTGCTTTGGCTCGCATTCTATCGCTGCGGCTGCGAAGCACGACGGTGCGCGTGCACTGAACGAAATCAGAGAAAAATGCACCCCTCCAGGTGCCCGGCCAGCTCCTTTTCGCTGATCTTGGTGTAGTCCTTCTCGATCGAATCGCTCACGAGTTGCCGCACATGAGCATCGGCATGCTGATTGATCAGTCCCATGAAATGCGGTGAGGCGACCAGGATGAGGCGCTGATACGCGTTTTTCGTGCGTCCGTGGTCCAATTCGCGCGCAACCTGTAGAGCGAAACGC